>JAPKHB010000329.1 GCA_026647295.1 Planctomycetota bacterium
AGGAGTTCTACGAGGACCTCCTCGCCCGCGACGGCCACGACGCGCAGGAGCACCTCCAGCGTGCGGCCCGCCTGAACCCGCAGGCGCTCAAGCCCCGGCTGCTGCTCGCGGAGCTGTACTACTGCGTGGACGCGCGCCGGCCGCTCGCCCTGGTGCGCGCGGCGCTCGAGCGCTTCGCCGGCGACGAGGCCAGCCTGGCCAACGTCTTCGAGGCCATCGACGAGGTCGCCGACCCCGAGGCGCCGCTCACGATGGACGGCGTGCTGGAGCGCATCGAGGTCGAGGGGCAACTGCCCCGCGAGCCCTCCCAGTGGCCGCTGGCGACGCCCCGCGCCAAGGAGGCGCGCCTCGAGGAGGAACGCGCGGTGCGCGCCGCCCGCGAGGCGGTGCGCCGCAAGGACGCCGAAGAGGTCGTCGTGCTGCGCCGCAACGGGACGCTGCTCGTGCACGCCGGGGGCCCGGCCGAGGGGGCCGACGAGGACGCGGGCCTGGTGGCCGTGATCCGGGCGGTGGCCCGGACCGTGACGACCCAGGCGCGCGAGTTCGACCTCGGGCGCTTCCAGCGCTGCGTGCTGGACGGCGCCTTCGGCCTGGTCATCTGCGGGCGCTGGCACGGCGTGATCGCCGCCGCGCGGCGCGCCAACCGGCAGGAGCCCCTGCTGGCCTGGGAGCGGCTGTGCCGCCGCCTGGACGGCGCCGCCGTGGAGGAGGCCGCGTGAAGGAGATCCTCCAGACCCTCAACGACGCGATCCTGTGCCGCGGGTCGATCCTCATGACCCGGGACGGGATGCTCATCGCGTCCGCCCTCACCGAGGGCCTCGACACCGAGCGCATGTCGGCGATGGGCGCCTCCATCGTCAACGAGATCGTCGCCGTCCTGGAGGCCGCCGGCCTCCCGGGCCTCGCCCAGCTCGAGATCACGACGGAGCAGGGCAAGGTCGTCCTGGTCGAGGCCGGCCCCACCTTCCTCCTGGTGCTGCTCGGCGCCCGCCGCGAGGTGGGCCCCGGCAGCATCGAGATCCGCTCGGCCGCCCAGCGCATCGCGCGCGCGGCCCGGCTCGCCCACACCCAGAGCCCCGGCTAGCGCCGGCCCCGCCCGCCCCGGTCCCCCCATCCAAGGGAGTCAGTTCGCCATGGTCCAGATCAACTTCGCGCAGAAGGAGATCCAGTGCAAGGTGGTCTACTACGGCCCCGGCATGTCCGGGAAGACCACGAACCTGGAACTCGTGCACGGCAAGGTCCCGGCGGACCATCGCGGCGAGCTGACCTCGATCGCGACGACCGGCGAGCGCACGCTGTACTTCGACTACATGCCGCTCGACCTGGGCCAGATCGCCGGCATCCGCACCAAGTTCCAGCTCTACACGGTGCCGGGGCAGATCTACTACAAGTCGACGCGCCGCCTCGTGCTCCAGGGCGTGGACGGCATCGTGTTCGTGGCCGACTCGAGCCCCGCGAAGCTCAAGGAGAACCAGGAGTCGCTCGCCGACCTCGAGGAGAACCTCAAGGAGATGGGCAAGAGCCTCAAGGACATCCCGCTGGTGATCCAGTACAACAAGCGCGACCTGCCCGACGCGATGCCCGTCGAGGAGCTCGAGCGCGCGCTCAACCCGCACGGGCTCCCCTCCACCGAGGCGGTCGCGATGCGCGGCGACGGGGTGTTCCCCACGCTCAAGCAACTCGCCGGCATGGTCCTGGAGGCGGTCAACAAGGGCGGCCTGGCCGCCCCCAAGGCGCGCAGCGTCGCCCGGCCGGCCCGCGTCTCGCTGCCCTCGGAGTCCACCGCGCAAGGGCCGCGCCCCGACCTCTCGCTGTCCAGTTCGGGCTCCGTCTCCGCCTCCGGGGCCTACCGCCTCGGCGGGATGGGGGTGACCAGTTCCGTGGCGTCCCGCCTGGTCGCGCCGCCGGCCCCCGCGGCGCCGCCGCCCGCCCCGCCGCGCGGCCCGGGCCCTGCGCCGGCGCCCGTCCCGCCGCCGCACCTCGCAGTGCCCGCGGGCGAGCCCGCCGCCGCGCTCCCGCAGCGCCGCTTCGAAGACCGCGTCGTCTCCGTCTCCGGCCTCGGGCAGGGGACGGCCAGCCGCACGCTGATGCTGCTGGGCCTGGGCGCGCTCATCGCCTGCGCCATGTTCTTCGTCGTCACGCGGGTCCTGTAACCGGACCCCCGAAGGAGAGTTCCCGATGACCCACCGCAGCGATCAGGACCTCCGCGACAGCGCGCTCGTCTTCTACAAGGAGGACATCGAGGCGCTGGACAGCATCCTGGATGCGTTCCTGAAGAAGAGCGCGGCGCGCTGCGCCCTGCTGATCGACCAGGACGGCCACGCCATCACCTCGCGGGGCCAGACCAAGAACGTGGACCTGGACACGATCTCGGCCCTGGTGGCCGGCTCCTTCGCCGCCACCCGGGCCCTCGCGCACCAGTTCGGCGAGGAGGAGTTCACGGCCCTCTTCCACCAGGGCCGGTCGGGCAACATCCAGCTCTCCCTGGTCGGGGACCGCGCGCTGCTCACGGCGCTCTTCGACGACACCACGACCATCGGCATGGTGCGCCTGTACGCCACGGAGGCGGCCAAGCGCCTCGGCGGCGTGTTCGCCCAGCGCCAGCGCCGGGGCGCGGGCCCCGGCGACGCCCTGCCGGTCGACCGCGAGGGCTTCCTGCGCGAGACCCACGGCGCCCTCGACGACCTCCTCGGCAGCTGACCCCTCGAATGACCATACGGAGCCAGGCTCCGGTGCATCATTCGAGGCCCTGACCCCGCCCCCGCGATGGCCCCCCCGGCGGCGCCCGGCCCCCGTCAGGCGGCCAGCGCCGCCTGGAGGTTGCGGTCCAGGGCCGCGAGGAAGTCCTCGGTCGTCAGCCAGTCGCCCTCGCCCAGGGCGGTGCCGTGCACCAGCAGCGCCAGATCCTTGGTCATCTGGCCCGCCTCGACGGTGGACACGCACACCGCCTCGAGCGTCCGCGCGAAGCGCACCAGGGGCTCATTCGCGTCGAGCTTGCCGCGGTGCGCCAGCCCCCGCGTCCAGGCGAAGATGCTGGCGATGGGGTTCGTGCTGGTCTTGCGTCCCTGCTGGTGCAGGCGGAAGTGGCGGGTGACCGTTCCGTGCGCCGCCTCGGCCTCGATCGTCCGGCCGTCCGGGCAGACCAGGACGCTGGTCATCATGCCCAGGGAGCCGAAGCCCTGCGCAATGGCGTCCGACTGCACGTCGCCGTCGTAGTTCTTGCAGGCCCAGACGAACCCCCCGTCCCACTTCATCGCCTGCGCGACCATGTCGTCGATCAGGCGGTGCTCGTAGGTGATGCCGGCCGCCTCGAATCGCGCGCGGTACTCGGCGTCGAAGACCTGCTGGAAGAGGTCGCGGAAGCGGCCGTCGTAGGCCTTGAGGATCGTGTTCTTCGTCGACAGGTACAGCGGCCAGCCCTTGTCCAGGGCGACGGTCATGCAGGCCCGGGCGAAGTCGCGGATCGAGGCGTCGGTGTTGAACATCCCGAGGGCACACCCCGGGCCGTCGAAGACGTGCACGGTGCGCTCGGTGGGCGCCCCGGTGCGCGGCGTGAAGACGAGCTTGAGCTCGCCGGGCCCCGGCACGACGAAGTCCTGCGCCTTGTACTGGTCGGCGTGCGCGTGGCGGCCGACGATGATCGGCTTCGTCCAGCTCGTGACCAGCCGCGGGATGTTCCGACACACGATCGGTTCGCGGAACACGGTGCCCCCCAGGTGGTTGCGGATCGTGCCGTTGGGCGAGCGCCACATCTGCTTGAGGCCGAACTCCTTCACCCGGTCCTCGTCGGGCGTGATGGTCGCGCACTTGACGCCCACGTGGTGCTCGGCGATCGCGCGGGCCGCGGCCAGGGTCACCTGGTCGTCGGTGGCGTCGCGGTTTTCGATCCCCAGGTCAAAGCGCAGGAGGGGGACGTCCACGTAGGGGAGGATCAGCCGCTCGCGGATGAAGGCCCACACGACGCGGGTCATCTCGTCGCCGTCGAGTTCGACCACCGGGTTCGTGACGCGGATGCGGGCGGGAGCGGGCGGGTTCATGGCCGGGAGTAAAGCCGGAACGCGAAGAAAGGCAGATATGTTCTGCGAGCCAACCGCAAGCGAGTGAACAAACGGAAAGACC
>JAPKHB010000033.1 GCA_026647295.1 Planctomycetota bacterium
CTCGTCCGGGACGGCGAGGCGACGGAGATCGAGATCCGCCGGGCGGCGAAGGAGGCGGTGGAGCAGGTCAAACCGGGCGGGACGCTGTGGTTCGTGTTCATCGGGCACGGCGCGCCCACCCGGGAAAACCGCCAGTCTACGCCGGCAGGAGCCGGCCGTCGGCCAGGCGCAGCACCCGGTCGGCTCCGGCGAGCATGCGCAGGTCGTGGGTCACCACCAGGAGGCCCGCCTCCCGGGCGTGGGCGCGCAGGGCCTCCATCACCTGGCGCCCGGTGGCCTCGTCGAGCGCGGCCGTCGGCTCGTCGGCCAGGATCAGCCCCGGCGCGTCGGCCAGGGCGCGCAGGAGCCCGGCGCGCTGGCGCTCCCCGCCCGACAGGCGGTGGGGCCGTTCCTCCAGCAGGTCCGCGAGGCCCATCGCCCCGGCCAGCGCCGCGACCCGCGCCTGCGTGGCCGAATCGTCCCGGCGCACCAGGGCGTTCTCCCGCACGCTCAAGTAGGGCACCAGGAAAGGCTCCTGGAACAGGAAGCCCAGGTGCCGAAAGCGCAGGTCCGCCCGGGCCCCGGAGTCGGCCGGCAGGGGGTGGCCCCGCAGGAGGACGTGGCCTTCGTCGGGCCGGCGTAGCCCGGCCAGGACGTACAGCAGGCTGCTCTTGCCCGAGCCCGAGGGCCCGATCAGGCCCACGAACTCGCCGGCGCCAAGGGTGAGGTCCACCCCCTTGAGCGCCTCCACGCGGCGGCGCCCGTCCTGGTAGCGCAGCCAGACGCCCCGGGCCTCGAGCAGCGCCGCCCCGCTCATGCCCCCCTCCGCTGGAGCACCGCCACCGGATCCATGCGGCGCAACTCCCGGACGAGCGCGAACGCCGCGCCCAGGGTGGAGCAGGCCGGCACGAGCAGCGAGCAGAGCAGGGCCCCCGGGTCGAGCAGGTCCACCACGATGCCCTTGGGCGCCAGCCACCCGGCCGCGTACAGGGCCACGCCGCCAAGGCCCAGGCCCAGCCCCGCCCCCCAGGCCAGCGCCGCGACCGCAAACGACTCGCGGGCGAGCTTCCTCGCCAGCCGCCCGCGGGCGTGGCCCAGGGCGAGGTAGAGGGCGAACTCGTCCCGGCGCAGGTGGAAGGCGATCACCGAGAGCAACGAGACGATCCAGGCCACGACGAGCGCGACCGCGCCGGTCACGAAGCCCAGCAGCAGCGGCAGGTTGGCGAGGAGGCGGTCGATCTCGGCCCGCGCGAAGGCCGCGTCCACCACGCGGAACGCGGGCTCGCCGCCCGCGTCCCGGGCGGCGTGCAGCCAGGCGTCGCTCTCGGCCTTGCGACCGGGTCGCGCCCAGACGAGTTCGATGGGCGGGCGGCGCACGAACACGCTGGCCGGCCGGCTCGCGTAGGCCAGGTCGAGCACCCCCAGGAAGGCCTCGCCGGCCAGCGCCCCCACGACCGTGAAGCGGCCGGGCACGCCCTCCTCGCGCGCCACGTCCTGGCCGAAGGCGTCCCCGAGGCCGAGCCCCCGCGCCGAAAGCAGCGTCTCGTGCACGGCCGCCTCGGCGGTCCCGGGCGCCGGCAGCCGTCCGCGCGCGAGGCGCAGCCCGACGCGGGCGAGGAACGCGGGCTGGGCCGCCGCGTCCAGCGCGAGCAGCGGCGCTTCGCCCTCCCCCACGATCATCGGCGTGCGCAGCCAGTAGACGCGGGCCGGAATCCGCCCGCCCTGGGCGGGGTTGGCGTCCAACAGCGCCGCCAGGTCGTCGTCCAGGACCGGGCGGCTGCGGGGCGCCACGATCGTGAAGGCGTCCAGCGTGCGCGCGTGGCGCTCGCTGGTGGCGCGAAAGGCGCTGGTGGGCGTGATGACCAGCACGAAGAGGCTGGTCACCAGCGCCTGGACGCCCAGGAGGAGCCCCGCGGCGCGGGGGTTGCGCCGCAGCCAGGTGCGCGCCGCGAGGGCCCGGGGCAGGGGCGGGGCGGGCGGCGGCGACGGTCGGGGCACGGCCGGTCCTCCCGGCGCCCGGCTAGGGCGCCCCCGGCGCGGGCCCGTACGGGCGGCTCGGATGGCTGGCGCGAGCCTGGCTCCGACCGGGCATTCCGGGCGTCCGGGCTACACGCGGGCCACGGCGAGCAGCGTCTGGTCGTCGGCCTGCGGCTCGTTGCCGGTGAAGGCGGCGGTGGCCTCGCACAGGGTGCGCACGAGCCCCGCGGGGTCGGCCGGTCCCACGGCGATCGTCGAGCGCACGCGCTCGTCGCCGAACCGCTCGCCCGACTCGCCCATGGCGTCGCCGAGGCCGTCGCTCAAGAGCACCAGCGTGTCGCCCAGCGCCAGTTCGCCGTGCCCGGCCGTGTAGGGCATCTCCGGCAGGATCCCCAGCGGGACGCCCCGCGGCTGGGTCCACTCCTCCAGCCGCCCGTCCTTGCGGCGCACGATGGGCGGCAGGTGTCCGGCGTTTCCGAACACCACCTTGCCCGTGGCGGGGTCGATCACGGCGTAGAGGAAGGTCACGAACATCCCGCGCGTGGCCCGCTCGGCGACGATCCGGTCCACCGTGTTGAGCGTGACGGCCACGTCGTCGTGCAGGAGGGCCTGGTAGCGCACGTCGGACATCAGCCGGGCGCCGAACAGCGCGCCGGGGACGCCCTTGCCCGAGACGTCTCCGACCATCACGCCCACGCGGCCCCCGGGCAGGCGGATGACGTCGTAGAAGTCGCCCCCGACGTGCTGGGCCGGCACGGACGCCACGGCCCCCTGCACGCCCGGGAGCGTCGGGAACTCCCCGGGCAGGAACATCTGCTGGATCTCGCTGGCCACCTCCAGCTGGGCCCGCATGCGGTCGCGCTCCTTCTCGGCCAGCTGCAGGCGGACGCGCTCCACGGTGACGGAGGCCTGCGCGGCGAAGGCCTCGATCAGGGGCACGTCCTCGGCGGTGAAGCGCCGCGTGATGGCGTTGCTGTCGACGTAGATCACGCCGATCACCCCCTGGGGGGTCTTGAGGGGGACGCACAGGATGGTGCGCAGGGAGAGGCTGATGATGCTCATCCGCGCGTTGTAGGCGTCGCTCGAGGCCGCGTCGTCGATCAGGCGGGTCTCGCCGTGCGCCGCCACCTCGTTCACGACGCCCTGGCTGACCTTGAACTTCTTCTCCTCCAGGGGCTTGCCGTTGCGGTCGCGGGCGATGGCGAACTTGAGGTCGCCCTCGGGCGAGCGCAGCATGAGGAAGCCCCGGTCGGCGCGCGCCACCTGCACGAGGCAGTCGACGATGGTCCCGAGCACGGCGTCGGGGTCGGCCTGCGCGTTGATCCGGCGCGAGACCTCGAGCAGGCTGCGCACCGAGTCCACGTCGAGCCCCCCGGTCTTCGCGGGCGGCGGGCCGGAGGGTTCGGTCGGCGTCATGGGGGGCTCCCGGACGGGCGCGGCGCGCGTCCGCCGGGATGGTACCCGCAGCCGCAGTCGAGAGTCCGCCCAGCAAAGGCGTTCCGGGGTCGGAACCCGGGGGGGCCACCCGCAAGCCGCCCCGCCGGGGTTCGCCGCGCGGCACCGGGCGTGGCTCGTGTCGGCGTAGGCGTCCCCGGGGGCCCGGGCGGGCGGGGACGGGGCGGGGGCCCCCGCCGCACCGTGGGGCCCGGAGGGTCGCGCACGGCCGCATACCGCTAGACTCCCCGGCCATGCCCGACCGCTCCCCCATCGCCGGCCGCGACGTCGTGACGCTCGACACCTTCAGCCCCGAGGAGATCCGCTGGGTGGTGGAGCGCGCGCAGCGCCTCAAGCGCGAACCGCCGGGCGCCCCGCTGGCCGGGCGCTCGCTCGCCATGGTGTTCTTCAACCCGTCGCTGCGCACGCGCGCCTCCTTCGCCATCGCCTTCCGCACCCTGGGGGGGACGGTGATCGACCTGGAGGCGGGTCGGGACCTGTGGCCGCTGGAGTTCCGCGAGGGGGCCGTGATGGCCGGCGCGGCGGACGAGCACGTGAGCGACGCCGCGCGCGTCCTGTCGGAATACGCGGACCTGATCGCGATCCGCTCCCTCGCCCGCGGGCTGGACTGGGCCCAGGAACGCCGCGACCTGGTCATCGTCTCCTTCCAGAAGCACTCGACCGTGCCCATCTTCAACATGGAGAGCGTGCTCGACCACCCGTGCCAGGCCTGGGGCGACGCGCTCACCCTCACCGAGGCCCTCGGCCCCCCGGCCGGGCGGCGCCTGGCCCTCACCTGGTGCTACCACCCCAAGGCCCGCCCGCTCGCCGTGCCGCACGGGGTGAGCACCATGGCGGCCAAGCTGGGGCTCCACCTGACGATCAGCCACCCGGAGGAGTACGCCCTGGACCCGGGCGTGCTGGCGATGGTCCAGCGCACGGCGGAGGAGTCGGGCGGATCGGTCCGCCTGTGCGAGGATCCGCGCGCGGCCGTCGAGGGCGCCGACGCGGTCTACGCCGCCCCGTGGGGGTCGATCCGCTACCACAACCGCCCCGAGGAAGAGGCCGAGTTGCGCCTGCGCTACCGCGAGCGCCGCGTGACGCCCGAACTGATGGCCCGCGCGCCGGGCGCGCGCTTCCTGCACGCCATGCCGATCCGCCGCAACGTCGAGGTGGACGACGCCGTGGTGGACGCGCCGACCAGCCTCGTCGTGCCCCAGGCGGCCAACCGCCTCCACGTCCAGCGCGCCCTCTTCTTGAGCGTGCTGGGCATGTAGGCGCCCCGGGCGCGGCGCCCAGAGCGCCCGCCGCCCCTCCGGCGCACCCTCCGGTGCGGGCGTGGATTGTGCGCGTCCCGGTCGGCGCGCCTCGGTAGGCTTGGGGCCCCCCGCCGGAGGCTGGATTCCCGTGGCCGATCGCGAGAACAAGCTGCCCGAGAACGTGCCGGGCCGGTTCTATGTGGACGACCAGTGCATCGACTGCGACGCGTGCCGCGAGACGGCGCCGGCCTGCTTCACGCGCAACGACGACCGCGGCTACTCCTTCGTGTTCAAGCAGCCCCAGACGCCCGAGGAGGAGCAACTCTGCCTGGAGGCGATGGAGGGCTGCCCCGTCGAGGCGATCGGGCAGGACGGCGACGAAGGCGAAGAGGGCGACGCGGCCTAGCGCCGGCCCCGCGCGGCGGGCCCCGGCCTACGGCTGGGTCCGCTCCCGCTCCGCGAGGGCCTTCTGCTGCGCCTCCAGGAGCGCCTGGTTCTTGTCCATCCACTCCCGGGCCGCGATGGAACCGCTGAACTCCTCGCCGGTGAGGGCCTTCATGACCTGGAGCGCGACGGGGCCCAGGTCGCGCATCCGGCGGCCGGCGGAGCGCCCCTTGCCGGCGTTGGCGGCCTCCTTCTCCTTGCCGATCTTCTCGGCCATCTTCTGGTCGTGGTCGCCGGCGGTGCCGGTGTCGTAGGTGACCTCCACGCCGTCCCAGGAGGCGCCCGCGTCGATCTTGAGGTCCTTGAGCAGTTGCCACACCACGTCGATCAGCCGCACGTCCTTCAGTTCGCCGATGGTGTCGAGCGCGTGCTTCATCACCGAGTAGTCCTTGTGCTTCATCAGGGCGCGCAGCGTCTCGCCCGCCCCGAGGTAGCCCAGGCTGCCGATGCACTCCAGCGCGGCCATCACGAAGGTCTCGTCGCCCTTGTTCTTCTCGAGCGCCTCGATCACCCGCCGCCCCGCCGTGGCGGGCAGGGCGCTTTGGCGGCCGAGTTGGAGCAGGGCCTCGGTGCGCACGTCGGCGTCGCGGTTGCGGGTCTCCTTGAAGAGGCGCTCGACCACGAGGGGGTGCTGCACCCGCCCGAGGGCCTTGAGGGCGTACAGGCGCGCGGCGACGCGCTCGTCGCCCTTCGTGCCCTTGGCCTTGAACTGCTCCTCGAAGGCCGCGAGCGCCTCCTGCGCCTCGGCGTCGCTGGCCACGGCGACGGCCTCCGGGGGCGCCTGCGCGGCGGGCGGCGGCGCGCCTTCTTCGGGCGCGGGGGGGGCGGCCGGCGCCTCCTCCGCCCGGGCGGCCTGGGGTCCGAGGGCCGGCCCCAGCAGGGCGGCGAGGGCGGCAAGGCACGCCCCGGAAAGCCGGCGGCGGGACGGGGGGCGGGGGACGGACGGCAGGGTCGACATGGGCACCTCCGGACCCCGCCAGTATAGCGCCCCCCCGCCGCCCACGGGGTGGGGCCCGCGGCCTCCCCGCTACTCGTAGTAGTTCCGGTAGACGCCCCCGGTCTCACGGGCGATCGTCGCCAGCATGTCGTAGGGGTGCTCGGTGATGCCCACGGTGTGGATGGTGACCATGCGCAGGCGGGCCTTGAGCGCGATGGCCGCGGCCACCACGTCGGCCTCCACGATCTCCCCCATGGTCGGCATGTTGCAGGTCACGAAGAGGATCTCGTCGGGCCCCTTCGCCCAGGCCACGCTGTCCTTGGAGCCGGCGAGGTCCAGGGCCTGGGTGAGGGCGTCGTAGGAGGCGATCCCGTTGTCCACCTTGAGCCCGGCCAGCGTCTCGGCCAGGGTCTTGCGGGTCCCCGGGTTGGAGGCCACGGGGCGTTCGAACACGGCGCTCACCTTCTCGTTGAAGGTGAGCACGTTGAAGCGCGTCTCGCCGGGAAGGTCCTTGACGGCCCGCTCGAGGTGCGCGTGGGCGAACTGCCCCACGGTGCGCAGCCGGCTGCCAAACAGCGGGGTCCCCCCCGGGACCGCACACACCTCCTCCATCCGGGCCCCCGTGCCGAAGCGGTGCGGGTCGCCGCTGCGCAGGCTGTTGTCCAGCACGAACGCCAGGCGGCGCCCCGCCAGGGGGATCCCGAAGGCGTGCGCGGGCCAGGTGCGCTGCGCGGCGGTCCGCGGGTCGACGGGCTTGCCCGCGAGCACCAGCGCCCAGGCCGCCGGGTTGTCCCCGTGGCCCTCGCCCGTCAGGCGTTCGAGCGCCAGCACGTGGTCCGTGCGCTCGCGGCCCCGGCCCTGCTCGAGCGCCTCGAGCAGGGCCGCCCGGATCGCCGGCGCCTGCATGAACTCCGGGACGCCCGGGGCCGGCGGGGGGGGCTTGCCGGGGGCCGCCGGCGGCGGCGGGGGCGAGGCCAGGCGCAGGAGGCCGCGCGAGGCCGCGACGCGCACCTGCCAGTCACGGTGGCGCAGGAGGCCGAGCAGCGCCGGGACGGCCTCCGCCAGGCCGCGGCGCCCCGCCGCCAGCGCCGCCTGGGCGAGGACCTCCGGGGACTTGTCCCCCAGGGCCTCCAGCAGGGCCGGCGTGGTCCGCGAGCCGTCCTGGCGCTCCAGGGCGAGCAAGGCGACCAGGCGCCGCACGCCGCGGCCCCGGGCGAGCGCCATGGCGAGTTCGTCCTGGGCGGCCGACGAGCGCAGCCCGGCGAGCGTTCCGATCCCGCCGAGCACCACCGCCGGATTGGGTTCGGACGCCAGGGCCTCGAGCATCGCCTGGGCCACGCCGGCGGCGTCGGTCCCGGAGAGCTGGTAGTAGGCGTCGCGGCGCTCCTTCCACTCGGCGCTGCGCAGCGCGGCCTGGAAGGCCTTGAGGGCCTCCGCGGCCTCTGCCTCGGCCCGGGCCGGCGCGGCGGCCCCGAGGCCCAGCGCCAGGGGGAGCAGGAGCAGCGCCAGGGCGGGGCGGATCATGGCGCCGAGGGTACCCTGCGGCCCCGGGTCCCTTCAGCGGGCGGGGCCGGCGCGGGCCGGACGGTCGGCAGCCGCCGGCCCCCCCCCAAGGCCGGGGCGGAGGAGTCCCATGTACGACGCCGTGCGGGAAGGCATCGCGGCCGAGTTGCGGGCCATCGAGGAGGCCGGCCTCGCCAAGCGCGAGCGGATCATCACCAGCCCGCAGGGCGCCCGCATCCAGGTGGGCGGGGGCCGGGAGGTGCTCAACTTCTGCGCGAACAACTACCTCGGGCTGGCCAACCACCCGGCGCTGCGCGAGGCCGTGGAGCGGGAACTCGCCGAGCGCGGCTACGGCATGTCCTCGGTGCGCTTCATCTGCGGCACCCAGGACCAGCACAAGGCCCTCGAGCGGGCGCTGGCCGCCTTCGTGGGCCAGGACGACGCGATCCTGTACTCCTCCTGCTTCGACGCCAACGGCGGGCTCTTCGAGACCCTGCTCGGCCCGGAGGACGCCGTCGTCTCCGACGCGCTCAACCACGCCTCGATCATCGACGGCATCCGCCTGTGCAAGGCCCGGCGCCTGCGCTACGAGCACGCCGACCTGGACGACCTGGACGCCCGGCTGGCGGAGGCCCGGGCGGGGGGGGCCCGCCGCCTCCTGGTGGCCACCGACGGCGTGTTCTCGATGGACGGGGACATCGCCGACCTCGCGGGGATCTGCGCGCGCGCGGAGCGCCACGGCGCCCTGGTGATGGTGGACGACTCGCACGCCACGGGCTTCGTGGGGCGCACGGGGCGCGGGACGCCGGAGCATTGCGGCGTCGCGGGGCGGGTGGACATCCTGACCTCCACGCTGGGCAAGGCCCTGGGCGGCGCGTCGGGCGGGTTCACGGCCGCGCGGCGGGAGATCGTCGAGCTCCTGCGCCAGCGGTCGCGCCCCTACCTGTTCTCCAACACGCTCGCGCCCCCGATCGTGGCGGCGTCGCTGGCGTGCCTGCGGCTGCTCGAGGGCTCGACCGAGTTGCGCGACCGCCTCGAGGCGAACACGCGGCGCTTCCGCGAGGGGATGACGCGCGCCGGCTTCGCGCTGCGGCCCGGCACGCACCCCATCGTCCCGATCCTGCTGGGCGACGCGCGCTTGAGCGTGCAGATGGCCGACGCCCTGCTCGAACGGGGCATCTACGTGATCGGGTTCTCCTTCCCGGTGGTGCCCCGCGGACAGGCCCGCATCCGCGTCCAACTCTCCGCGGCGCACACGCCGGCGGAGGTGGACCAGGCGGTCGAAGCCTTCACCGAGGTCGGTCGCGCGCTCGGGGTGATCGCCGCATAGGGCAGGCGCCCGGGACGCCGCCCCCCCGGCCCCCGCCCGTCAGACGCGCTCGACCAGCGCGGCGAGCCCGAGCCCCCCGCTGATGCACAGGGTGGCCACGCCGCGCGCGAGGTCGCGCTCGGCCAGGGAGTGGAGCAGCGTGACCAGGATGCGGCAGCCCGTGGCGCCGATCGGATGGCCGAGCGCGATCGACCCGCCGTCCACGTTGAGGCGCTCCGGGTCGATGCCCAGTTCGCGGTTGCACGCGAGCACCTGCGCCGCGAACGCCTCGTTGAGTTCCCAGAGGTCCACGTCCCCGACGCCCAGGCCCGTGGCCTCGAGCAGGGCCTTCACCGCGGGCACCGGCCCCAGGCCCATCACGCGCGGGTCCACGCCGGCTTCGGTGTAGGCGAGCAACCGGGCCTGGGGCCGCACGCCCCAGCGTTCGACCGCGGCCTCCGAGAGCACCAGGATGGCCGCGGCGCCGTCGGTGATCCCGCTGGAGTTGCCGGCGCTCACCGTGCCCTCGGGGCGGAACACGGCCGGCAGCCGCGCCAGGGACTCGGGGGTCACCCCGTCGCGGGCGTGCTCGTCGACGTCGAAGGGCGTGAGCTTGCCCTTGCGGTCGGGCACGGGCACCGGCACCCGCTCCGCGTCGAAGCGGCCGCGCCGGCGGGCCGCCTCGCAGCGCTGCTGGCTCGCGGCGGCGTAGGCGTCCTGCTCGGCGCGCGGGATGCCGTAGCGGTCCGCCAGGGTCTCGGCCGTCTCCCCCATCAACTGGTCGGCCAGGCGGCAGTGGAACCCGTCGCGGTACATCCCGTCCACGATCTCGTCGGAGCCCAGCCGGTAGCCCCAGCGGGCGCGCGGGAGGTAGTAGGGCGTGTTCGACATGCTCTCGATGCCGCCCGCCAGCACCCCCTGGGCGCGCCCGAGCGCGATCGCGTCCGCCCCGAGGAGCACGCTCTTCAGGCCGCTGCCGCAGGCCATGTTCACGGTGTAGGCCGGGCGCTCGACGGGCACGCCGGCGCGCACGGAGACCTGGCGCCCGGTGCTCGGGCCGTGCCCCGCCTGGCGCCCGTGGCCGATGATCGTCTGGTCCACGGCCTCGGGCGCGAGCCCGGCGCGGGCGAGCGCGGCCCGCGCCGCGACCTCGCCCAGGTCCGGCGCCGAGAGCCCGGCGAGCGCGCCTCCGAAGCGCCCGATGGGCGTGCGCACCCCGCCGGCCAGGTAGATGTCCTTGCGCATCGGCGGTCCTCCGGGTGGGGCGCCGATCCTACCGGCCGGTCCCGGCCCCGCCCCGCCGCGCCCCGGTGCGCGCGGCGGACGGCGGCCGCAGGGTGGCCGGGGTTGGAGGTGGCCCCCGTGCGGGTACCCTTCCGCCGGGAGTCCCATGGCCGCGAAGAAGAAGGCAGCCCGCAAGAAGGCGCCCGCGAAGGCGCCTCCGGCCCCGCCGGCCGAGCCGGCCGAGCCGGCCGCGCCGGAGGCGCCGCCGCCCGCCGCGCCCGCGCGCGCGCAACGTCCGGCGGCGCCCCCGCGGCCCAAGGCTCCGCCCAAGGCGCGCAAGGCCGGCAAGAAGGCGGCGCCGTCGGCGCCCGCGCGGCGGTGGATCGACGAACCCGAGGAGGAGGACGCCTTCGAGACGACGGGGCGCGCCAGCGACGAGGCGATCGAGCGGCGCTACCGGGCCGTGGAGGCGGTGCTCCCGCCCCTGCCCCCGCTCCCCCCCCGCGCCGCCGACGGGACGATCACCCTCGCCGTCGGAACCGGCACCGTCCAGGCCTTCATGCTCCAGGGCCTCCTCGACGGGAAGGTCGACACCGAAGACCGCACCTACGCCGTCGAGCGCCTCGAATACGACGCGCTGGACGCGGTGGCGCGGGCCGGGGCCCGCGACGTGGTGCTGATCCCCTTCGGCGCCTACCCGCGGCTTCGGCAGACCTACCTCCTGCTGCCGAGCGGCGCCTCGTTCGGAGACCAGCGCGGGCCGCTGCTCGCCACGCGCCGGCCGATCCGCTGGAGCGAGGTCGAGCAGGACGGCCTGCAAGTGGCGGTGCCCGGCGTCGAGCACTCGGGCACGCTCCTCCTGCGCCTGTGGCTGCCCAAGGCCCGCTTCGAGCTCCTGCCCATGTCGCCGCGCCAGGTGGTGCTGATGGTGCGGACCAACCAGGTCCGTTCGGGCCTGCTGGTGGACGAGGAGCAGGTGACCTACCGCGAGTTCCACCTGATGGGCATCCAGGACCTGGGCCGCTGGTGGGGCGAACGCACCGAGGGCCTGCCGCTGCCCTTGAGCGCGCTGGGGGTGCGGCGCGACCTACCGGCGGAGCTGCGCAGCCACATCCAGCTCGACCTCAAGCGCTCGATCGCCTACGCGCTCGGCCACAAGGAGGACACGATCGAGCGCATCGCCGCGCACGCCCCCAAGCACACCCCGGAGTCGGTGGACGCCTACGTGCAGCGCTACGTCAACGACCTCTCGCTGCACTGCGGCGAACGGGGGCGCCAGGCCGTGAGCCTGTTCTACGAGCAGTGCGTCGAGCGGGGCGCGCTCGCCGAGGCGCCCGAGCCCGTCTTCCACGGCGACGAGGTGCAGTAGGCCCGCGGCCCGGGCCCGGCGCGCGGGCCCCGCGGCCGCCCGCGCCCTACGCCCGGCCGGCCTGCTGCTTCTCCGGCGCGGGGTGGCCCGCCGGCTTCTTCGGCTCCGGGGGCGCGAACTCGCCCATCAGGGCCGCGAAGCGGCTGTCGCCGCGCAGGCCGCCGAAGTGCTTGTCCTTCTCCTTCACCTGCTCGTACACCGCCTTGTAGCTGCCCGGCGGCAGCAGTGTGCGGGCCATCTCGAGGGTCCCGCGCAACTCCGTGAACGCCTCGGGCGTGGGCCCCTGGCGGGCCAGGGCCCGGCACAGCCACACGCGGGTGTCCACCCGGGCCGCCGCGTCCGGCGCGTCGGACTCGATCGCGACGGCCTCGCGCAGCGCCGCCACCGCCTCCGCCAGCACGTCGGCGCGCTCCTTGTCCACCAGCAGCATCCCCAGGCGCGTCGCGGCCCAGTAGCGGTGCCCGCCCCGCGGCGGGAAGGGCGTCGCGGGGGCCAGGGCCCGGCGGAGCGCGGCGATGGCCTCGTCCCACTCGATCCAGTCGGGGTTCTGCGGGTCCTTGGCCCCGCGCTGCACGCTCAGGCTGGCGGCGAGGCTGAAGCCGACGCCGGCCTCGGGCTCGAGCGCGCGGATCACCCGGATGTACTCCTCCACGGCGGCGTGGGGGTCGCCCCGGCCGCGGGCCGTGTTGAGGCGCCGGCGGGCGAGGTCGCAGAAGGTGTACACCGCCTCGCCGAGCAGGGTCCGCAGGAGGGCGGTGCGGGGTTCGGCCTCGCCGCTCACCACGACGAGCCGCATCGGGGTGCCCAGGGCCCGCACGCTCCAGCCGTGCTCGGCGGCCCGCGCCTCCAGCGCCGCGAGCACCTTTTCGGCGTCCCGGTCGGCGTCGAGCATGGCCACGCCGCAGCGGCCCGCGTCGCCCTCGAAGACCCGGAACTCGACGTAGAACACGTCCTCGTCGAGCCCGAGTTCGGTACCCAGCGCCTCCAGCGCCGCGTAGCCCAGCCCGCCGGGCCCCTCGTCCACCGACCGGATCCGCCAGCCCGCGGGCGCCTGCTCCTCGGGCGGCATCACGTTCTCGACGCTCCACAGCGGGGGCTCGGGCGGCTCGGCCCACGCCGGCGCGCCGGCGGCGAGCCCGAGCGCCGCAGCGAGGAGGAAGGCGGCGGGGAAGCGCATGGAGGACCTCCGGGACCGCGTCGAGGGTACCCAGGGAACCGGCCCCCGGCCACCCGCGCGCACCACGCCCGGCCGGGCGAGGGAACGCGCGGCGCCCCGCCGTCAGGGCCGGCGGGCCCCGACCCAGCAGCCGTCGCCCAGCGGGACGATCACGCTCGCAAAGCGCGCGTCGCGCGCAAGGCGCGCGTTGAAGGCCCGGATCGCCGGCGCCTCGGGGTCGGTGGGGTGCGCGTCGAAGAGTTGGCCGAAGGCGAAGGCGTTGTCCACGCACAGGAGCCCGCCCGGGCGCAGCAGCCGGGCGGCGTGCTCGGTGTAGTCGGCGTACCCGGCCTTGTCGGCGTCCAGGAAGACCAGGTCGACCGAGCCGTCCTCCAGCGTGGGCAGGACGGCCTGCCCGCGCCCCTCGACCACCTCCACGCAGCCGGCGACGTCGCTGCGCGCGATCCACTCGCGCGCGAAGGCGGCATGGCGCGGCGACGCCTCGATCGTGAGCAGCGAGCCGCCCGGCCGGAGGCCGCGGGCGAGCCACACGGCCGAGTAGCCCGCGAGCGTGCCCACCTCGACCACCCGCCGCGCCCCCAGGGCGCGCACCAGGATCTGGAGGAAGGCCCCCTCCGCGGCCTGGATCTGGATCGCGGGGATGCCCGCGGCCCGGCTCGCCGCCCGCAGGGCCTCGAGGAACCCGTCCTCGGGCGGGGCGTGACGGGCGATGTACTCGTAGTGCTGCGCCGTCAGGGGGGTCGGCTCGGCGGACATGCGGGCTCCTCCGGCGATCGCGGGGCCCGGCCATGCTACGGGGGGCGCGGGGCCGCCGCCCGTCACGCGCCGCGGCGGGCGTAGCGCAGCGCGAGCCGGCAGTCCTTGCGGCGCTCGTACGCGAGCAGGATCGCGTCGCGGCGCGCGCGGGCGCGGGCCAGGTCGCGCGTGCGCAGCGAGAGGCGCAGGCGTTGCCGACGGGCGCCGGGCTCGTGGACCGTGAAGGCGATCCACCACGTGCGCCCGTTCTTCCACAGGTGGTGGTCCGGGTCCAGGTCGGCCGGCGCGCGCTCGGGCAGGGGCACGCGCGGGACCTCGGTGGGCTTGAGGTAGCGGAAGGTGGGCGGGCTCATGGGGGTCTCCGTCGGGACGCGGCGCGAGACACCCGGAGATGCGCGGTCGCCCGCGCCGGACACTTCGTTGCCGCGGGCCCGGGGCCCGCGACCACATCTCCCGACCGAAGGCCGGGAAGGCACCTTGGGATGTCCGTCCCAGGTTGCCGGGGTCTTCCAGGGGAAGAACCGCTCCGGATGCAGCCGGGAGTGTACCCAGGGGCCGCCGATCCACAACCCCCTCGATTGCCCATACCGAGCCAGGCTCCGGTCCATCATTCGAGCGGCGCACAGGAAGGGGACGCCCACCGGAACCGGGTTCCGCGCTCCCGCGCAGGCGGTGCGCTGCCCCCCCACCTCCGCCCCCCAGCGCCCACGTTCCCCGGGCTACCTGGCGGGGCCGGCGGGGAGCAGGGTCAGGGGGATCTCGACGCGGGCGCCCTCGCGCAGCACCACCAGGGGCAGCGGATCCCCGGGCCGGCGGGTGAGCCGCACCCAGGCCTGGAAGTGCTCCACGCTCTCGAAGTCGTGGCGCCCGGCCACCTCGACCACCACGTCGCCCTTGCGCAGGCCCGCGTCAGCGGCGTGGCGGCCCGCGCGGGCCTTCTCGCCCCAGGTGACCAGGTAGCCCACGCGGAAGGCGAAGCGCCCGGCGGGCAGGCCCAGCGCCGCCTTCTCCTGTGGCGTCAACGCCGGCCCGCCAAAGCCCGGCTCGGGTTCCAGTCGCCACTTGGTCGGGCGCCAGGCGAAGGTGGCCGGATCGGGCGTGCGCCAGCCCGGGGGCAACTCGAGCGCGGCCTCGCGTTCGGCGTCCCCCCGCGCCAGGCGCAGCGCGAGGCGGCCGCCGGCGCCGGCGGTGCCCTCCAGCACGCGCTGCACGTCGCCGAAGGTCGCGACCCGCCGCCCGCCCAGGTCGAGGATCCGGTCGCCGGCGGCGAGACCCGCGCGGGCGGCCGCCGAGCCGGCCACGACCGCGCGGACGCGCACGCCGTCATCGCGGTCCAGGCGCAACCCCACCTGCACGGGATCGGGCCAGCGGAAGGCGTCCTCCAGGCGCCAGCGCCCGGCGGCGCGGCGCTCCTCGAGGAGCGCGTCCTCGACCATGTGGCAATGGAAGCACTTGGGCCGTTGGCCGGCCTGGATGCGGCGGGCCATGGCCGGCAGGGCTTCCACGGTGGGCCCGCGCGGCACGCGGGCGGGGCCCGGGCGGTGGCGGCGGAAGGACTCGAGGCCCGCCTCGAGCGCCCGGGCGAAGGACTCCGGCGAGAGGTGGGACTCCGCCCCGCTGGCGTCGCGCCCCCCGTAGGTGTGCAGCACGGTCCCGTCCGGGTGCAGGATCAGGGCGCAGAAGGTGAGCGCGAAGTCGAAGTCGAAGAGGCCGAGGTCGACGCCGGCCATGTCCTCGACGCGCACGCGCTCATAGGCGCGCAGCACGTCGGCGAATCGGGTGGGGGAACGGACGACCTGCCCGTCGAACTCGGCGCAGTCCTTTCAGGGCACTCACCGGAAGACGGCGAGCAGGGGCCGGTCGCCCTCGCGGGCGGCGGCCAGCGCGGCCTTCCAGTCCGTCCCGAAGGCGAGCGCCTCGGAGGCCGGAGGGTCGCCTCGGGCTCCGCCGGGGCCCCCGAACAGGGCGAGGCCCAGGGCGAGGAACCCCGCGGCGGGGATCCAGGGGTGGGACGTCGGGCGCATGGGCACCTCCGGGGCGCGGCCCGGGGGTCCGGGGCGCCCGCCTCCATGCTGCCAGCGGCCCCGGGGCCCGCGCAATGCCCCGCGCGGCGCGCTTCCGGGTATACCCCGCCGGCGATGGGCTGGGCCCCCGAGACGACTTCCGGCGACCCGATCGCCGCCGACTGCCGCACGGAGGTGGTCGAGTTGCACCGCTTCCTGGGCTGGTGGATGCGCGGCGAGGTGCCGGAGACCGACGCCGCCTTCGCGCTGGTGGCCGACGCGCTCGCCCCGGACTTCCTGTGGATCCCGCCCGAGGGCCCGGCGCGGGACCGGGCGGCCACCCTGGCCGCGCTGCGCGCCGCGCACGCCGCCCACGCCGCCGCGCAGCCGCCGCCCAGGATCTGGATCGCCGCGTACCGCTGCCGGCCGCTCGGAGCCGACCACGCCCTGGCGGTGTACGAGGAGTGGCAGACCCGCGCCGGCGGCGACCGGGGCCGCCGCGTGACGGCGCTGTTTCGCCGCTCTCCCGACCGCCCCAACGGCGTGGTCTGGGAGCACCGGCACGAAACCTGGCTGCCGGACGAGCCCGCGTTGGCGGGCCCCGGCGCCTGACGCCCCGCGCGCGCGGGCTCACCCCCGGGCGCCCAGCGCCTCGGCCCGCACGGCCTCCAGGGCGGCGGGGGCCTTCGGGATGGCCGCGGTGAGGACCTCGGGCCCCGCGGGCGTGACGCGCACGACGTCCTCGATGCGTACCCCCCCGACCGGCAGCCAACGGCGGGCCCGGTCCCAGGCGACGGCGTCGCCCAGGCGTTCGCGCGCCGCGGCGTCCTCGAGCAGCGGGCGCACGAAATACAGGCCCGGCTCGATCGTGACCACGAAGTCAGCCTCCATCGGCAGGTCGATGCGCAGGTACTTGAGCCCCGGCCGCGGGCTGCGCACGCGCCCCGGCGGGTAGCCGCCCACGTCGTGCGTGGACAGCCCGATCAGGTGGCCGAGGCCGTGGGGGAAGAAGACCGCGTGCGCGTCCTGCTCGACCAGCCCGTCGGCTTCGCCGCGGAGCAGGCCCAGGTGGACCAGGCCCTCGGCCAGCCCGCGGGCGGCCTCGAGGTGCAGGTCGCGAAACTCCACGCCGGGGGCCAGCGCGCCGATCGCCGCCTCCTGCACGCCCAGCACGACGTCGTACAGCGCCCGCTGCTCGGCGGAGAAGCGCGCCGCGACCGGCCAGGTGCGGGTGACGTCGCAGTCGTAACCCTCGACCTCGGCGCCCGCGTCCACCAACACCAGGTGCCCCGCCGCCAGCGGCGCGGCGCCCGGGGCCGCGTGCAGCACGGCGCAGCGTTCGCCGCAGACCGCGATCGTCCCGTAGGCCGCCCGCTCCGCCCCCGCGAGCCCGAAGCCGTACTCCACCTCCAGGGCGAGCCGCCGCTCGCTCCAGCCGGGACGCGCGCGGCCCAACGCGCGCCCGTGCCCGGCGGCGGTGGCCGCCGCGGCGCACCGCATCTGGTCCAGTTCGAGCGCGTCCTTGCGCCGGCGCGCCGCCACCAGCGCGGCCCGGGCCGCCTCGCTCGCCCCGGCGTCGAACGCGAGGTCCTCGACCAGCGCGGCCCGCACGCCGTAGCCCCCCGGCCGCTCGAGCAGGTCCATGCTGCCCAGCAGGACGAGCGGGCGGGCGCCCAACCCGCCGAGCCACGCGGGCAGCTCGTCCCGGGGGCGGATGCGGGCAAGCCCCGTCGCCTCGGCGAGGTCCTCGAAGGACGGCGGGGCGTCGTGCCAGACCCGGTCCTCGGGATCGGCGACGGGGGCGTACAGGGTCCAGCCCTCGGCGGGATCGTGGACGAGCACCTGGCCCATGGCGGCCCAACCGGCGAGGTAGCGGTGCTCGTCGTGCCCGCGGTAGGGGTGCTGCTGATCGGAGCCCTCGACGGCAACCGGCAGGCCGGCCGGAACGAGGACCGTCGCCTCGGCGAGCGCCGGCGCGAGGCGCGCGCGCCGCGGGCGGAGCGCGTCCGCGCGCCTGGCGGGGCCGGGATCGGACCGGGGGACTGCGGCATCCATCGCGGGGCTCCGGGGACGGGCCCGCCATTGGACCGCGCGGCCGGCGGGCGCGCCATGTTCAGGGGCGCTTCACCGCGGAGCGAAACCCGTCCCGTCTGGACCGGGTATGGCTATATCAGAGCACGGAGGCGCGCAGCCCGAACGGGGCTCGGACGCACGCCGCAAGGGAGGACCCGGCCGGTTCGGCCGGGTCAGGACAGCCCTCGGTCGCCCGGTCGTCCAGCCACCCGCCCCCTCGCCCGGGGGCGGTTCGAGGAGTCGCCGCATGCGCTTCCCGGCCCGCCGCTTGCCTCGTGTCCTTGGCGCCCTCGCCGTGTGCGCGGCGCTTGCCGCCTGCGGAGGCGGCGGCGGCTCGTCGGGCCCGGGCGGCGGTCCCGAGAACCTCGCCTACGGGACGCCCAGCGCCGTCTACCGGACCGACGTCGCGGTCGCGCCCAACGCCCCCACCTGGACCGGCGGCGACCCGACCTCGTTCACGGTCGCGCCCACGCTCCCCTCCGGCCTTGCGCTGGACCCGGCCACGGGCGTCATCACGGGCACTCCGCAGGCGCCCGCCACGCCGACGGCCCACACGGTCACGGCGTCCAACGGCGCCGGCCAGGACCAGGCCGTGGTGACGATCGAGGTGCTCTGGCACGAGAGCAAGAGCCTCGCCCCCAAGGCGCCGCTCACCGACGACGACCTGCGCTACTTCCTGGACCGCACGCACTTTGGCTTCAGCCAGGCGCACTACGACCTCCTCACGGGGGCCGGCCTCTCCGCCTACCTGGACGCGATCACGACCATCACGCCCGCCCAGACCGCGCAACTCGAGGCGGACGCCACCACCGCCTACCTGCCCGATCCCGACTTCCCCAGCGCCGCGGGCCTGGCGCGCTGGTGGCTCTACGTGATGCTGCTCACGCCCAACCCCTTCCAGGAGTGCCTGGCGCTGCACTGGCACGACCACTTCGCCACGAGCCAGGCGGTGCTCGACGAGGCCGCCCGGTACTGGTTCTCGGCGCACATGAACCTGCTGCGCCACGGCGCGGCGGGCAACCTGCGCACGCTCCTCCTCGCCCTGGCCCGCGACTGGGCCATGCTCGAGTGGCTCGACGGCATCCGCAACAACGGGAGTTCGCCCGAACTGGTCAACGAGAACTTCGCCCGCGAGTGGTTCGAGCTGTTCTGCCTGGGTGTGGACGTCCTGTACACGCAGCAGGACATCGTGGAGGCGGCC
>JAPKHB010000330.1 GCA_026647295.1 Planctomycetota bacterium
GGATTTGCCTGTGCTGCCAGCCGCAGCCCGGCTTCCGCCTTGACTGTGAGAATCTTCTGTGAGGGCATTCACAAGCAAAAGCAGAACAAATTTCATCTGATCTGGATTTTCCACATGCCGGACGACACTCTCCTCGGCGGCGCGCAGGAGCACGCGGGCGCGCGGCGCCGGCGCGTCGGCCGGGCGGCCGCGCGCGGCGCGTTCGTCGGGGGCGCCGTCGTAGGCCAGCCGGCCCTGGGCATCCAACACGAAGACGTGCGGGGTGGTCCGCGCCCCGAAGGCCTTGCCCACGCGGCCGGTGGGATCCAGCAGGACGGCCCGCGAGGCGCCGTTCCACTCCGCGAAGATCCGCGCGTGCTCCTCCGCGGTCTTGTGGCCCTGGAGGCCCGGGCCCGACGAGCAGACGGTGAGCCAGACCACGCCCCGGTCGCACCACTTCTTCTGGAGCGCCTGCATCCGGCCGCTTTCGTAGTGGGGACGCACGGCGGGGCACTCGGGGTTGTACCACTCGAGCACCACGACGCTGCCGCGGTGGGCCGACAGCGAGTGCGTCTGGCCATCGTGGCCCGGCAGCGAGAACTCGGGGGCCACCTGCCCCGTCGCCAGCGGGTCGGCCGGCTTGTCCGGGGTGGCCGGCCTGTCGGGCGCGGGCGGTGCGTCCGGCGCCGGGGGCCCGCCCGGGCCCGGGGGCACGCCCGGGGCGGGGGGACCGCGCCGCGCGCCGAACGCGGCGCGCATGCGCTCTATGGCCCCCTGGAACTCTTCGAAGGTCACCTTGCCGTCCTGGTCGGCGTCGGCGGCCTCGCGCATGCGCTCGGGCAACTCGTCGCCGGCCAGCGTGCCGTCGCCGTTGGCGTCGCGGCGGCCGAAGGCCTCCTTCAGGCGCGCCAGGCGCTGTTCCGGCGTGGGCTCGGGGCCCATGCCCGGACCGGCGTCGCCCGCCCGGCGCGCAGGGCGCGGGGGGCCCGCCTCGGCCCGGTCGATGCGCCCGTCCGCATTCCGATCCAGCAGCGCGAACACGCTGGCGGGCACGCGGGCCGCCTCCGCGCGCGTGACGGCCCCGTCACCGTCCGCGTCGAACTCCCGGAAGAACTCGGCGGCCCGGTCGGCCGGCGCACCCGGCTCCGCCGGCGGGGCCGGCGGGGTGGGCGGGGCCGGGGGCACAGGCGGGGCGGGCGGATCCTCGGCATGGCCGGCCGGCGCGGCCGCAAGGGCCAGAGCCAGCGCCCCCAGCAGGATCAGGAGGCGCCCGGGGCGCCCGCCGCGGGGGGAACGTTCGGGGGAACGGCGCATGGTGGACCTCCTTCGGCACCCGGGGCCCGGACGCGGGCCCCGTGCCTTGATACCCCGGCCGCGGGGGGCTGTCGCGCCCACGCCGCGCTTGCCCCCCGCAGGGCCTTCGGATTGCATGGCGGGCCCCGGGAGCCCCGAAGCCCTTGCAGATCGGCGTGGTGATCCCCGTCTGGCGCCGCGCCCGGCTGGTGGGCGAGTGCCTCGAGGCGGTGGCCGTCCAGGATCGTCCCCCCGCCGCGGTGGTCGTGGTGGACGACGGCTCGGACGACGGGACGGCCGAGGCCGTCGAGGCGTTCCTGCGTGCCCGCCCGGGCTGGCCCGGGCGGCTGCTGCGGCTGGCGCATGGGGGGGCCGCGCGGGCCCGCAACCGGGGACTGGCCGCCCTCGAGGGCGTCTCCCACGTCGCCTTCCTGGACAGCGACGACCTGTGGCCGCCGGACCTCCTCGGGCGCCTGGCCGGCGCCTTCGGGCCGGGCGTGGTGGCCGCGAGCGCCGACCGCCGGCGCGAGGACCTGCGGCGGGGCCGCGTGCGCCGGGACGACCTGCGGGGCCTGGCCCGGGATCCCTTCGCCTGGCTGTTCCGCCACGGGGCCGGGGTCGGCTCGTGCACGCTGCTCGACGCCGGCGCGGTGCGCGCGGCCGGCGGCTACCCCGAGGACCTGCGCACGGGCGAGGACATGCACCTCTTCCTCGCCGTGGCCGAACAGGGGCGCTGGGCCCACGCCCCCGGGGCGCCCGTGCGCTTTCGCCACGGGCACGCGTCCGCCTACGGCGAGGCCGACCACGTCCACCGGCTCCACGCGGACGCACTCGAGGTGCGGGCCCAGCTCTACGAGCGTCTGGGGGCCCGGTACGCGCACCGCCTCGCCCCGCGGACCCTGCGCCGCGCCCGGGCCTGGAAGTGGTGGCGCGTGGCGTTGGACCTCGAGCAGCGCGGGCAGGCGGGCCGGGCGCTCGAGGCGCTGGCGCGGGTGCGCGCCCTGCGTCCGTGGTGGCTCCGGGCCTGGCGCGCGCAGCGGCGCCTGCGCGACCTCGCACGGCGCGGGTCGGGTTAGTCCGGGGTGCGGTACTCGGTGCGGGCGGCCGCGGCGGCCAACTCCGCGTGGAGGGTGCGAGCGGTGCCGGCGTCGAGATAGCGCGCCTGCACCTCGCAGGTGTGGGGCGGGCCGCCGGCCGCGTCGAGCGCCAGCGTCGCGTGCCTGCAGCGCCGGTCGAAGGGCGACTCGACCGTCCGTACGGTCTGGATCCGGTCGGCGGGCAGGAGGGTGGTGCGCCGGTTGAGCACGCCCCGCCGGAACGCAAAGCCCCAGGGCAGCAGGGCCCAGCGCGTGCGCTGCGCCGCGGCCGTCGCGCAGACGGCGACCCCGACCGCCAGGGGCGCGAGGATGGCAAGGCCCACCGGGAGCGCCGACCCCCCGACGGCGGCCAGCGCCCCGCCAAGCGCGAGCCCGGCGGGACCGAGCAGCAGCAGCAGCGCGCGCCGACGGGCCCGGCGGGGCGCCCCGACGCCCAGCGGACGCCACGGCGGCCGTTCGATGTCCAAGCCCGGCAGCAGCGCGGCCACCAGTTGCGGCACACGGGCCGCCGGAAGGATCGGCACGAACCGCCGCCGCAGCTGCCCGACCGGATCCTCGGCTTCGGCGGTCCCGCCGGCCGTGCGCACGGAGATCGTCGCGGCGCCGAGGAGTCGGTGCATCCAGGTCTCCTCGATGGTGAGCGACTGGATGCGCAGGTGGGGAACGGTCGCTTGGACCCGGGTGAGCAGGCCGCTGCGCACGTGCAGCAGGCCCGCCGCGCGTTCGAGCCGGTAGCCCCCGAAGCGGACGATGCTCCACAGCACGGAGAGGAGGGCAAAGACGATCACCCCGCCGGTGAGCAGCAGCACGCCCGCCAGGAACGCGCCCCCCGCGCTGGCCGAGAGATCCCCGAGCCAGCCCCCCAGCGGAAGCCGCTCGACGATGGGTTCCACCAGGTCCACCTCCCAGAGCAGCGCGAACGCGCCGGCCACGACCGCAAGCCCCCGGTGCAGCACCAGCCCGAGCCCCACGAGCCACTCCAGCGGGATGCGGGCCACGAGCACCTCGACCGCGGGCGGTTCGGGCGGCGCGGGGGCCCGCGCGTCGTCCGCCCCGGCCGTGGCCCGGGGGCGCACGGCGGCACGCAGCGCCTCCACGTCGGGGAGCCCCAGCACGCGCAACACCGCCTCGGGCTCGGCTCCCGAGGCCGTCTGGAGGCGTACCTCGGCGACGCCCAGGCAGCGGTGCAGCACCCCTTGGAGCACTTCGACGTCCTGGATCCGGGCGTAGGGGATGTGCCGACGGCTGCGGAAGAGGATGCCCTTGCGCACGTGCAACTCGTCGGGCCCCAGCGTCCAGCGCAGGGTCAGGTAGCGCGCGAAGGCGACGCCGATCGTCGGCCCGGCGACGGCCCCGCCGACGATCGCCCAGACGGTCTCGTTGCGCGAGACGAGCGCCACGAGGGCCGGCAGCAGGAGCACGCGCACGGCGTGGCCGAGCGAGAAGGCGATCGACCAGGGGTGGAGCCGGCGGGCGTGCCCTGCGCCCGCGACCCCGGTCCGCGGCGGGCCGTCAGACGCCATCACCGGGCCTCGGCCCCGCGGCCAGCTCGGCGCGCAGCGCGAGCGCGACCTGGTGGGCGAGACCGGCGAGCGGGACGCTCGCATCCGCGGTGCCCGCCGTGTGCAGCACCAGCGTCGCCAGGCCAAAGCGGCGCTGGAGCGGACCCTGGACCACGTCGAGGTGCTGGAGGCGGGTGCGCGGAATCGTCACGCCACGCCGCCACCACACGCCGGTGAGGATC
>JAPKHB010000331.1 GCA_026647295.1 Planctomycetota bacterium
GCCGCTGCATCACCTGGACGGCGGCCATGTAGAGCCGGTCCACGTCGGGCCGCTCCTCGCGGTCGACCTTGACGCAGACGAAGGCCTCGTTGAGCCGGCGGGCGGTCTCCGGGTCCTCGAAGGACTCGTGCTCCATCACGTGGCACCAATGGCAGGCCGCGTAGCCGATCGAGAGGAGGATCGGCCGTCCCTCGCGGCGGGCCCGCTCGAAGGCCTCCGGGCCCCAGGGGTACCAGTCCACGGGATTGCCCGCGTGCTGGCGCAGGTAGGGGCTGCGGGCCTCGGCCAGGCGGCGGGGGGCTTGGGCCACGGGCACCTCCTCGGATCCGGACGACGGGGCGAGCAGGAGGACCGGCACGCCCAGGGCCAGCAGGGCGAGGATTGGAGCGGTGCGCCCGGCCATCGCCGGCAGCGTACGGGGCCGGGCCCGGGGCGCCGCCGACGGGCCGCGTGCGGCCGGCGGGGCGCCGCCCGCGCGGGGGGGCCGCGGGCCGTTCCGGCCCAAAACGGCGGCGAGGGAGCGCAAGGCGCTCCCTCGCCGGCTTTCGGGTCAGGGCCGTCGCGGCTACTGGCCGGAGTCCAGGGGCGGCAGGCCCGTGGGCGGCACGTCGGCGCCACCGGCCGGCGGGCCGCTCCCGCCGGACGGAGCCTCGGGCGCGCCGTAGGGCGCGTAGGTCGGCGCAACGCCGCCCGACGCCCCGGCCCCGGTCAGGGCCGGCACCTCGCACTCGGTCGTGCGCCGCCACTCCCAGCGCGGACCGCACACCACGACCTCCTTCACGCGCGTCTCGTACTGCGCGGGGGTGTCGACGGTGCGGTAGTAGCCGGGACGCACCTCGACGGTCTTCGTCACGGTGCTGTACTCCGCGGGGATCTCCTCGTAGCGGACGCTGGCCTCCCGCACGCACACCTGGCGGGACTGGGTCCGGTACTGCGCGGGGATCTCCTTGAGCATCCAGCACTCGCCGAGCTGCTCGTTCTGCGCGAGGCTGGTCGGCTCGCAGTCCACCCGCTGCCACTCCACGCGGGCCGGGGCCACGCAGATGGGCTCCTCGACGGTCTTGTACTCGGGCGGGATGGGGATCTCGCGCCGGCTGGCCGGGCGCACGCACACCTGCTCGGCGACCTCCTGGGTCTCCGGCGGCACCCACACCTGCTGGCAGGACGCCGGGCGCACGCACACCTGCTCCGTCACCTGCTGGGTGACCGCGGGCAGCCGCACGTAGCACCAGACCTCGCCCGGGCGGGCGTCCGGCGGACGCTGGTCCTGCACCACCGGGTCGGTGGGCACCGCGCACACGGGGGTCGGGTCGCACGGAGCCTGGGCCACGGGCGCGGGCGCCTCGCAGGTCGTGCAGGCCGACGAACAGCCGCCCAGGGCCACGGCGGCGACGACCGCCAGGCACAGGGCGAGGAAACACGGGGTTTGCATGGGACTCCTCCACCACGAAGCGCGGGGGCGAAGGCGCGGCCCAACGCCGCGCGCCTGCCTCCCGATCCTGAATCGGCTGGGCGCCTCGACGCCTCCAGCCGGGCCCGACCATACCAGCCCGGCGCCCGGGTGGGTAGATCCCAGCACCCCCGGCCGGCGGGTCCCCGGCCACCCCGGCGCTGTTCGCGTGAAGATAAGGGGTGGGGGTCCGCGGTCGCGACGCCTGCGGCCCGAGCGACCGCGCGCCCGGCGGCCGGGCCCGGCGCCCCCGGGGGCGCGGGCCCCGCGGGGGGCGTGGTGCCGGGAGTGGGACTTGAACCCACAAGGGCTGTTACGCCCACTAGGCCCTCAACCTAGCGCGTCTGCCAGTTCCGCCATCCCGGCCGGAGGGCAGGCGGAAACCCTAACGAAGCGGCCCGGGGTGTCAAGGTGGGCCGGCGCTTGGGCGGTGGGTGCGCCCGGAGCCGGCGCCGGGTTCGGCCCCCCCGGTCAGGGCCGGCGCAGGAACACGAAGCGGGCGTCGAGCGTGCGCTCCCCGACCCGGCCCACGCTGAAGCCGATGCTGCGCAGGAGGCGCAGGTCCGCGAGCCGCCGGCGGTACTCCTCGAGGAAGCGGGGGTACTCCTGCTCCTCGAAGGTGTCGGCGAAGCGCTCCACGCGGCCCTCGAGTTCGTCCTCGCCCATCTGGGGGTAGTCCCGCCGGAGCCGGGCCCGTTCCTCCTGGGCCGCGGCGCGGGAGTCGTGGTTCCCCACCACCCAGAGCCGGCGCAGGTCCCAGAGGTGCCCCCGGGGCTGGCCGCCGGGCTCGATCCCGTCCGGGACCCGGGTCAGCTTCTCCAGGTCCACGAACACGGCGAGGTGGCCGTCCGGGGGCAACGCCGCCATCGTCTCGCGGAAGGTCCCCTCGCGCGCCATGGCCTGGCCGACCGGATCCTTCAGCGTGTCCAGGATGCGGCGCATGTAGGGCTCGGCGTTGGTCAGGATCAGTTCGTTCTGGGTGAGCAGGAAGCAGGGGCTGGCGAGTTGGTAGTCTCCCAACTCCTGTTCGAGGTGGCAGCGCGAGTAGGTGAATCCCTGGTACGTGACCCGTTCGAGCTCGGGCTTGAAGCCCAGCGCCGGGACCACCTCGGAGAGGTAGGCGTCCACCTCGGCGGGGGTCGCGCTCTCGGCGATGCGCACCATCAACGCGACGCCCTCCATCGGATCCGGCGCGTCCGTCTCGAGCCAGTAGGTGGGATACTCGACCTTGTCGAAGACCTCGTCGAGACGCCCGACCGCCACCGTGATCGTGTCGCCCACCTTCGTGGCGAGTTCGCGCACGAACTCGTCCAGCGACGTGAAGCGCCCCCGCTGGCGCAGGTTCTCCTCGTACAGACGCCGGAGCTTGAGCGTGAGGGCGTCTTCGACGATGGCCTGCATGACGTAGGCGGGATCTCCGCGCACCATGGCCACCAGGAAGGTCTCCTTGGCCGGCACGAACTCCGCGATGCCCTCCCGCAGGGAGCGCGAGTCGAGCCGCCACACGTTGCGCACGGCCAGCTCGGCCGCGTCCGGGTCGATCTCGACGGTTCCCCCGGCGTGCAGCAGGGTCGGCGAGCCCAGGTCCAGCCCCCCGTTGAGCTTGAGCAGGGCGCGCGGCACCAGGAAGCGGCGCAGCAGCTTGATCCCGTCGTGGTGCTCGAGCAACCGGGCGAGGTACTGCTGGAGCGGTTCGAAGTCGACCGCCGCGACGAGGCGGCCGCTGCCCGGCTCGAAGGCGGTCCGGTAGCCCGGGCGCTCACGGAAGCTCTCGCCGCGGCTGATGTCCTCGTGCGAGTTCTCGGCCACGGTGCGGATCAGCCGCTTGGAGTTGCTGATCGCCAGGACCCCCTTGCAGCGGCGCAGGTACCACTCGTTCTCCGGCGGCATCACGAACCCGCCCCCGCAGCCGCTGCGCAGCTCGGGGGGGCTGACCGGCTCGAGGGGAAAGTGCAGGTGATAGACCTCGTCCTCGAGCGGCGTCACGCGCAGCCGCGGCCCCAGGTTGTCGCGCACGAAGCCGTGCTTGAGCGCGGCCACGCAGCGCGTCTTCCAGCCGACGCGCGTGAGGATCAGCAGCTCCTGCCAGCTCGGCGGGGCCTCCGGGCCGACGCCCTGGCAGAAGTTCCCCGCCACGACCACCTCGCCCGCCAGGAGGTCGCCCTCGACGTCGAAGCGCAACCCCTCGACCGGGATGTTCGCGTTGATCTGGCCTTCGATCTCCTGGATGCGGCGGCGGGCCTCGTCGAGCCCCTGGTCCAGCGCGCGGCCGATCGCCGGGTGCAGCGGCGAGTCGAGGAGGTTCTCGCGCACCCAGCGGCTCTGGGCGGAGTCCTCCCAGGTCGTGCGCAGGACGAAGTCGACCTTGTAGGGGACGAGCGCCATCAGGTCGTCGTGGTCGCCCTCCAACGGCCAGTACAGGAGCCAGGTGAAGGCGACGAGGCCCAGCACCGCGAGCACGAGACCCGCGATCAGCAGCCGCTTGAGGATCTTCTTGAGGCGCTTGGGCAAGAGAGGCTCCGACGCGGCGCGCGCCGCCCCGGCTGCGCGACGCGCGGGGGGAGCCTACCCGACATGGCGCCGGGGGGGCGAACCGGAGGCGAGGGCTGGGCCATCCTCCTTGGAC
>JAPKHB010000332.1 GCA_026647295.1 Planctomycetota bacterium
ACCTCGCCGTCGGCATCGGCATCGCCATCACTACCTTCTTCTGGGCGCGCCGGCGGAAAATCTCCGAACGGCTGTTCCTCTACCCCGACGCGGTCGGCCTCGCCCTGTTCACCGTTGTCGGCACCCAGGCCGCGCTGCAGTGGCACGCCCCCTGGCTGGTCGCCAGCCTGATGGGCGTGATTACCGGAGTGTTCGGTGGTGTCCTGCGCGACGTCTTCTGCAACCAGGTGCCGCTGGTCTTCATGGCCGGCGAGCTGTACGCCACCGCCGCCTGGTGCGGCGCCCTCCTGCTCATCGGACTGCAGGGACTCGGCGTCGATGCCGCGCTCTCGGCCTGGATCGCCATGGGCGGGCCAGGCCTACCTGTGGAACCGCTTCGAGGGCTCGTTGAGCGTGGTGGACCTCGTGCTCAGCGCCGAGGTCGCGCGGGTGCCCCTCTTCGACCCGACGCCCCCGGCGATCCAGGCCGGCCGCCGGGCGCTGTACGACACGCACGCCACCTCGGGCCTCGGCCACGTCGCCTGCGCCTCCTGCCACGTCGACGCGCGCATGGACCGCCTCGCCTGGGACCTCGGCGACCCCTCCGGCGCGATGGCGCCGGCGGGCCACCTGAACTGCAGCCTGGTCGGGGCGCTCATCCCCTGCCCGGACTTCCACCCGATGAAGGGGCCGATGACGACGCAGACGCTGCAGGACATCGTCGGGCACGAGCCCCTGCACTGGCGCGGCGACCGCGACGGCCTGGAGGCGTTCAACCCCGCCTTCGTGGGCCTGCAGGGCGCGGACGCCCCGCTGGACCCGGCCGAGATGCAGGCCTTCGAGGACTTCCTGGCGAGCCTCCACCATCCGCCCAATCCGTTTCGCAACCTGGACAACTCGCTGCCGACGAGCCTCGCGCTGCCCGGACACTTCAGCCCCGGGCGCTTCGGGCCGGCGGGCCAGCCGCTGCCCGACGGCGACGCGGTGCGCGGACTCGCGCTGTACCGCGAGGGGTTCCTCGACGGCTCGACGCCGGGCCTCCAGGTCCAGTGCGTGACCTGCCACACGCTGCCCACGGGCCTGGGCACGGACCACCGCTTCCGGCTCAACCTCCTCGCCCCGGCCGCGAGCGGCTACGACCCCGAGCCGCTTCCGCCGGGGCCCCTGGGCGAGCGGCACCTGATGCTGGTCAGCGTGGACGGCAGCACGAACGTCTCGATGAAGGTCCCCCAACTCGCCAACCTCTACGAGAAGACGGGCTTTGACCTCACCCAGACCGAGAACCGCGCCGGCTTCGGATTCCTGCACGACGGCTCGGTGGACAGCCTCGCGCGCTTCGTGGCCGAGCCGGTCTTCGACCTCGACTCCGACCAGGACGTGGCCGACCTCGTCGCCTTCATGCTCGCCTTCTCGGGCGGCGACCTGCCCGCCGGCACCCCGGTCGGTCCCTTCGAGCCGCCGGGACCGCCCGGACGCCACACCCACGCGGGGGTGGGGGCGCAACTCACGCTGGGCGCCGGGGCCGAGCCGCCACGGCTGGCCCAGATGCGGGCCCTGGCCGAGGCCGGGGCGGTGGACCTCGTCGTGCACGGGGTGGTGCTCGGCGAGCCCCGCGGCTGGGTCCTGGACCGCGTGCAGGGGCTGTTCCTCTCCGACCGCGACGCGGAGGCGCCGCTCACCGCCGCCGCCCTGCGGGCGCTCGCCACGCCGGCCACCCCGTTCACCTGGCTGCTCGTGCCCGAGGGCCTTGGGGTGCGCCTGGGCATCGACCGGGACGAGGACGGCTTTGGCGACCGGACCGAACTCGACCAGGGCAGCGACCCCCTGCGCCAGTCCAGCGTGCCCGGCGCGCCCTGACCCGCAGCGACACCCGCCCGGGGGACCCCGTACGGCCGCCGACCCGCCGGGCGCCGGGCGTCAGACGGGGGCGGCCGCCCAGGCACGGGCCCGCCCGGTCCCGTGGCGCGCCCAGTAGGCCCGGCAGCGCGCGAGGTCGGCCTCGCCGACCCGGCCGGTCGCGTGGAGGTGGTCGAGGGTCTCGGTGAGGCGCAGCACCGGCAGGACCGGGACCCCGGTGTCCTCGGCGAAGGCCTCCGTCGCGCCCCGGCCGTCGGGGCGCGCCTCCTCGCGGTCCAGCGTGATGACCAGGGCGACGAAGCGGGCCTGGGGGGCCACCTCGCGCAGGAAGGCGAGGGCCTCGACCTTCGTCGCGCCGTCGGTGAGCACGTCGTCCACCAGCACGAAGCGCGCGTCGGGGGCCGGGGCCCGCCCCAGGAGGCGGCGGGCGGCGGCGCCCGCGGCGGCCTCGGCCCCGTGCGCCTTGGCCTCCTTTCGGTCCGAGAGGAAGGCCTTGTCCACGCCCCGCTCGGCCAGCGCGAGCGCCGTGGCCGCGGCCAGCGGGATGCCCTTGTAGGCCGGCCCGAACACGACGTCGAAGGCCCCGGCCCCGACCCGGTCGAGCAGGGCGTCGGCGTAGGCGCGCCCCACCTGGGCGAGGCGCGAACCCGTGTCGAGCAGCCCGGTGTTGAGGAACACCGGCGAGACGCGCCCGCTCTTGAGCGTGAACTCGCCAAAGCGCAGGGCGCCGGCGGCGGCGAGGAACTCGGCGAAGGCTTGCTGGTAGGGGCGCACGGGGGACCTCCGGCGCCGGAGCATACGCGGTGGCGCCCCGGGCTCCGGAGTCGGGGCGCACCGGCGGCCCGGCGCTCCCGCGGCCGCCGCCCACCGGGGGCGGCGCGCCGCACCCGTCACGCCCGGGTCATCGGTGGCCCCGCCCGAGGAGGTCGGGCGGGGTCCCAAGGGGCCGGCACGCCCGAAAGCGCCCGCCTGGGGTCCTCCCCGGGCTTGCGGCCCCCCGGCGCGGCCGGGTATCTCCTGGGTCCCAGGAGGGACCCTGCATGAGGACGCGCCGCTTGATCGTCGCCCTGCTCCTGGGGGCGCTCGCCCTGCCCGGACTTTCGGGCTGCGCCGCGCCCCGGGGGAGGCCGGACCCCGTGATGGGTCAGTTGATGAGCATCGCGCTCGGGGTCGGAGTCAGCATCGGGACCTACTACCTGATCAAGGAACTCGACTGACCCGGCCGGCACGAGGCGTCCCCGGGGGCGCGGCGCACCGCCCCGGCGTGACCCGCGGCACGCGGCGCGGCCGGCCGGATCCCCGGGCGGGGCGCGTGAAGGGGCCCGGCGACCCGGCCTCCGAGGGGGCGGCGCGCGGCGCACGCCGGCTCCGGCCCGCGGCCCCCGGGCGGGCGCGGTCGGCCGCGGCCGGGTTCTCCGGGAATGTCCGCCGCCGGGCACGGCCGGGACCGTACCTTTGGGGGTTCGCACCCACGACCTGGCCCGGACGCCCCGAGGGCGTCGGGGCCGCGTCGCAAACGGCGCGCTGGAGTAGCTCAGTGGTAGAGCACCTCCTTGGTAAGGAGGAGGTCGCGGGTTCAATCCCCGCCTCCAGCTCCATGCCGGGAGGCGAGCCCGGTTTCCCGAACCCGTGACGACGGGCGGTCGCCCCGCCCCCGGAGGAAGAGGCTTCCATGGCCAAGGACGTTTTTGAGCGCACCAAGCCGCACGTGAACGTGGGCACGATCGGTCACATCGACCACGGCAAGACCACGCTCACGGCCGCCATCACGAAGGTGATGAGCCAGAAGTTCGGCGGCAACGCGGTCTCGTACGCGGACATCGCCAAGGGCGGCACGGTGCGCGACGACACGAAGATCGTGACGATCGCGACGAGCCACGTGGAGTACGAGTCGGACAAGCGCCACTACGCGCACGTCGACTGCCCCGGCCACGCGGACTACGTGAAGAACATGATCACGGGCGCGGCGCAGATGGACGGCGCGATCCTGGTGGTCAGCGCGCTCGACGGCCCGATGCCGCAGACGAAGGAGCACGTGCTGCTCGCGCGCCAGGTCGGCGTGCCGCGCATCGTGGTGTTCCTGAACAAGGTGGACGCGGTCGACGACCCGGACCTGCTCGAGCTGGTCGAGATGGAGGTGCGCGACCTCCTGAACAGCTACCAGTTCTCGGGTGACGACGCCCCGGTGATCCGCGGCTCGGCGCTCCTGGCGCTGCAGGGCAAGGAGGAGGGC
>JAPKHB010000333.1 GCA_026647295.1 Planctomycetota bacterium
GCGCGGTGGTCCGCGGGCCGGGGCCGGGCCGCGCGCCGGCGCGCGAGCCCCCCCGCCACCCGGGCGACGCGGCGGGCGGCGGCCCGCGCCGCCCGCGCCAACCCCGCGTCGGCGGCCAGGGCGGCGCCCAGGGCCGCGGCGACCGCCTCCGGATCCTCGGGGTACAGCAGCAGGTCGCAGCCGGCGGCCAGGGCCCGGCGGGCCGCCTCGGCTTCGCCCCCCGGGCCCAGCGCCCCGGCCATCAGCAGGGCGTCGCTCACCACGAGGACGGGGGCGCCCACCGCGGCCCGCAGCCGGCCGATCAGCGCCGGGGAGACGGTCGCGATGGCGCCGGTCGGATCCAGCGCCGGGTAGGCCACGTGCGCGGTCATGAAGGCCGCGGGGCGCAGGGCCCGGGCGAAGGCCACGAACGGCGCCAGGTCCCGCTCGAGGAGCACGTCCGCGCCCTCGTCCACCACCGGCCGGCTGTCGTGGCTGTCGCCCAGCGTCGCGCCGTGCCCGGGGTAGTGCTTGGCCACCGGGAGGCACCCCCCGGCCAGCGCCCCGCGCGCAAAGGCGATCCCCAGGGCCGCGACCAGGTCGGGGTCGTGGCCGAAGGAGCGCTGGCCCACGATCGGGTTTCCCACGCGGCTGCGCACGTCCAGGACCGGGGCGAAGAGCACGTCCACCCCGACGCCGCGCGCCTCGGCGGCCGTGAGCCGCCCCATCGCGAAGGCTTCGCGCGGCGTCCCGCCCAGGCCGAGGATCCCGGCGTCCAGGAGGCGGGTGAGGCCGGCCACCTGCTGGCCCGCGCCGCGCTCCATGTCCGCGGCGATCAGCAGCGGGCGCGCCGCCCGCTCGCGCAGCGCCGCGCACAGGCTTGCCACGGCGTCGGCCGTGCCGCCGAAGAGGCAGAAGCCGGCGACCCAGGGGGCGCCCGCGCGCTCGAGCGCCCGCGCGGACTCCCCGGCGGGGTCGCGGTCCAGACGCACGCCGGGCACGAGGAGGGGCGGCCCGGGGGTGCGCATCGCGGCCCACCGTACCCCGACCCCGCCCCCACCCGGCGGGCCGGGGCAACGCGCCGGGGCCGGCGCGCACGGCGCCGGGGGCTACTCCTCGCCGGGGCCATCCTCCGGCGCGCCGGGCGCGCCCGGCGGGTCGCCCGGCGGCGGTTCGGGTTCGCCCGGGGGCACCTCGTCGGGCACCTCCACCGGGCCGCCGCGCGCGCCGCCCGCGGGCTCGGGCTCCGGCGCGAAGAAGGGCTCCGGGGCGGGGAGCGGATCGGGGGGCTTGAGCGACTTGCTCCCGCCGCCGAAGAGCTGCGTCCACCAGCTCCCGCCGCTGCGCCCGCAGCCCATCTCGTGCCAGCCGCGGCCGAGCATGTTGCGGTGGTGGCCCGACGAGCCGAACCAGGCCCAGAAGGCGCCGCGACCGGTGGAGGGCCCCCGCGCGATGTTCTCGCCCACGCCGCCGCCGTAGCCCTGGCGCTGCGCCCGCGCGCCCGGCGTGCGGTTCTCCGCCGTCGCGCCGCGGTCGGCCGGGACGTCGTGGGCGAAGTAGCCGTTCTCGCGCATGTGGCGGCTGTGGCCCCGCGCCGCCCGCACGAGGCGCTCGTCGATCTTGACGGCCTGCAGGCCCATCATCATCCGGTACTCGTTGACGATGCGCGTGTTGTCGCGCTCCTGCTCGGTGGCGGTCGTGGCGAGGGCCTCGTTGTAGTCGAGCACCTTGAGGCTGTAGGCGCGCAACTCCCCGTCGGCGGCCGCGGGCACGTCGATCGCGGCGCTGATGCGCCGGGCGAGCGTCTCCAGGTCGGGGCGCCAGCCGGCGTCCACGCGCGCGAGCGCTGCGTCGGCCTCGGTGAGGCGTTCGAGCGCGGCCTTGAGCTCGGCGTCCCACTGGGCCACCAGCTCGAAGGGCCGCTCCCAGACCTGGCGGACCTCGTCGACGCGGCGTTCGACCTCGGCCTGGTTGCGCTTGTCGGGGTTGGGGTAGGGGTAGGCCTGGGCGTCGTAGATGAGCGCGAGCGCGTGGCGCCGGCGCTGCTCGAGCAGGGCGAGGAGGCGCGCGCGGTGCCGCGCGGGCGCGTAGCCCTTGCCCGCGGCCAGTTCCGCGGCGAGGGCCTCGCGCCGCTCGAGCAGGGCGGCGCGGGTGCGCGCGCGGGCGGGCTCGCCCAGGGCGAGCAGTTCCTCCAGCGCCGCGGCGCGGTCCTTGGCCTCGCGGGCCCCCAGCCGGGCCAGCGCCTGGGCGATGCGCGCCTCGCGGAGCAGGTGCTCGCGCTCGGCCACGGTCACGTAGCGTTGCTCGTGCTCGACGTAGCCCTCGGCCGGGACCGGTTCGCCGCGCCAGCGCGCCAGGCGCGCAAAGACCCGCTCGGCCGGCACGCCGGAGTGGCCGGCCACGTAGAGCCAGGCGCGCGCCGCGTCGGGGGCGCCGGCCGTCTCGAGGAGCTGGGCGAGCCCGAAGGCCGGCTCGCCCCGCGCGCCCGTGCGCCCGGCGAGCGCCGCCAGGACAGCCGGGGGGACGTGCTTCCAGGGGTAGCGCATGCTGCCGCCCGGAACGCGGGCGTCCAGGCCCTCGGCCGAGGCCGCGGCCAGGCTCACCACCAACCGGGGGCGGAGTTCGACGCGGCCGTAGCGGGCCGGGTTCTCGTTGATGTGGGTGATGAGCGCCGCCAGGCCGGCGGCCGCGTCGCGAAGTTCGCCCTGGAAGGCCTCCAGTGCGGCCCGCGCCGGCCCTTCGGCCTCGGCGGCCGCGCGCTGCGCCACGAGGTCGGCCGCCTCGGCGTAGCGCCGTTCCTCCAGGAGCGGGGCGAGCGCCTCGCGGGCGAGCGCGTCGGGCGCGGGCGCGGGCGCCGTGGGGCCTGGGTCCGGCCCGGGCGGGTCCGGGGAGGGCGGAGTCGACATCCCGGGCCCCGGTCCGGGTTCTGGCCCGGGTTCGGGCCCGGGCCCGGGCTCCGGCGCGGTGCCCGGGGCGGCGCGCGCCTCGGCGTACAGGGCCTTCAGCGCGGCGTAGGGCGCCAGGCCCGCGTAGCCGGGCAGGGCGCGTTCCAGGCGCGCGACGGCGAACGGCGCCCGGCCCTCCCCGAGGTATCCGCGGACCTCTTCGGCCAACGCGCGGGCGGCGACCTCCGCGGCGGCCTCGACCTGCGAACGGCGCGCGGCGAGCGCCGCGCCCACGTCCACGCCCAGCGGGGCCGTGCGCTCGACGCGCGCGATGGCCGCCAGGGCCGGGGCGTAGCGCTGCGCGCCCGCGAGGGCGTCGACCTCCTGGTCCAGGGCCCCGAGCGCCGCTTCGGCCCAGGCCCGTTGCGCCGCCAGCACGCGTTCGCGCAGCGCCTCGAAGTGCGGTTCGCCCTCCGGCCCGAAGCGTTCGAGGAAGCGCTCGCGGCGGCGCCCGAGGTCGGCGGCGCCCAGGTCGAGGCGCTCCGCCCACAGCCGCTCGAGTTCCCCGTCGCGTTCGAACTCGAGGGCTTCGATGCGCGCGAGCCCGCGGCGGGCGGCCTCCCCCACCGGCCCGCGCCCCGGGGCGACCTGCGCGTAGAGCGCGCGGGCGCGCGTGAACTCGCGTGCCGCGTAGGCGCGCTCGGCCTCGGCCAGCGTGGGCGCGGACTCGGGCGCGGGTCCGGGGCTGCCGTCGCCGGAAAGGAAGAGGAGGCCGAGCAGCCCAAGCAGCGCCAGTCTGCCCGCATTCGGGGCAGATGTTTTCTGCGCGCATGGCTGTCGGCTTGATTTCAGGAATTTCGATCAATTGTCCGTTTTCACTAAGGGCAACAGAGGAGGAAACAAGAAATGAACCGCTTATCAATCGTGGCGTTCGCGGCGTGCCTTATCCCTGCAGCCGCGTTCGCCCTCGCTTTTTCCGGGCCGAACAACCTCGCGACCGGCGAACGGCCGGCTGGCGTCGCCGTCGGCGACTTCAACGGGGACGGGCGAACCGACATCGCCGTCGCCACGGACAACCTTGACAAGATCGAAGTCTTCTTCGGGGCCGGTGGAGGGGCGTTCTCGGCTCCGACCGCCTACCTCACAGGCGCCGGAACGGGCCCCGATGCGCTTAGAGCCGCCG
>JAPKHB010000334.1 GCA_026647295.1 Planctomycetota bacterium
ATTGAACACCGACTGCCCGCGATAGTCGTAGAACGCCTGTCCGGCCACCGCGGCAAACCGCCAGCCTGGCGGCAGCGTCAGCGGCGGCGTGAGCTGTGCCTGCCACAGCGCGTTGCGCTGGTACAGTGTGCCGCCCAGCCCGAGCAGGCCCGCCGAAGCCGACAGCCGGGCGTCCCAGCCGCCCAGCCGCCAGGGGTGCTCCAGCCCGCCCGCCACGCTGCTCAGGTCGAAGTGGTGCAGTGTGTCGTAGCGGCGCAGCAGCGCATGGCCATAGGCCACGGTGCCGTTCGTGGACACCGGCCGCCGGCCTTCGGCGAGCAGGTTCACGAAGGCGTCGCCGCGCGGGGCATATTCCGGGTCCAGCACCAGCACCAGCCCGCCCCCGGCGCCATCGCCGACCAGCAGGTTGAGGTCGCGCGCGCCCTGGTTGACGTTGTCGTCGTAGCCGCGGCCCAGGCGCACCTGGTAGCTGCCCGGCTGCGCCTGCCGGCGACAGCCGCTGGCACGTTGCTGTGCGATCACCTCGCGAATCGCCGCCGACGGCGCAAAGCGCAGCTCGATCACCGCAAACAGCGCCTCGGCCTCGGTCGCATGGCCCAGGCTGCACTGCAGGATCGCCAGGTCCAGCCACGCGCCCGCATGCTCGGGCGCCTGCGCGGCGAGCTGCATCAGCAGTGCGCGCGCATCTTCATGGCGGCCGTCGGCAATGGCCTGCATCGCCCCCAGGTAGGTGGCATCGTCGTCGGTGTGCGCCGGCTGTCCCGCCGCCAGCGCCGGCAGACAGCACACGGCCACCAGGGGCAACACGCGCGGCAAGGAAAGGAGGAACGAAGGCAAGGGCCGGGCGAGTGAAAAAATTTGTCAATTATACGTGCGCGCTCTGCGCGCCGTGATGGAATACCGCGGCTGCGGTGTGCCGGCGCCCACCGTCCGCCGGCCTGTTCGTATATCATGTTGATGCGAAAGGCCACGTGCGCGACGCCGCGGGCCGAAGCCTGGACGGGGCGCCGCTTTCGCTCTGGCCGCTGGACGGCGGCACGCCCTGGCGGACCCTCACGGACGGCGGGGGAACCTACCGCTTCGAGGGCCTGCCCGCGGGGACCTACGAACTCGCGGTCGAGGGCGGGCCCGGCGTCGCCCAGCGCGCCTGGCTCGATCTGGGCGCCGAGGAGACCCGGGAGCTGGACCTGGGGCCCGCGGGCGAAGGCCGCATCGGGCTGGAGATCCACCGGCGGGGGCGCCCGGTGGTGGGCGCCGCGGTGCACGCGCGCCGCGAGGCCACGGCGCAGGATGCGGTCGAGCGCGAGGCCTTCGGGCACACGGACCTGCGCGGGGAGTGCGTGCTCACGGGCCTTGCCGCCGGCGCGTGGTGGGTGCGGGTGGTTTCGGGTTCCGCGGCGCTCGAGCAGCGGGTCGTGCTGGCCGAAGGCGCAGAGGCCGCCTTCGAATGGGAGTTGCACGAGGGGATCCTCCGCGGCGAGGTGCGCACACTGGACGGCGCGGCCGTGCCCGGCGCCCGCGTCGAAGCCCACCCGGTGGGGGAGCCGGGGGGCCTGTGGCGCATCCGCGGCCGCGCCGACGCCGCCGGCCGCTTCGAGTTGACGGGCCTTCCGGTCGGCCGCTACGACCTCAAGGCCTACGCGGAGGGGTTCCCCCCGGGGCGTCTTGCCGGAGCCGAGGCGGACCTCGAAGGCGCGGTGTTCCGGGTCGAGATCCTGGTGGGGCGCGGGGGCGACGTGCGGCTCGTGGTCCGCGACGGCGACCAGCGGCCGGTGGTGGGGGCGCGCGTGTGGGCCGAGGGGCCCGCGGGCGAGCCCTTGCTCGCGGCCCCGGTCCGCACCTCGGGCGGGGGTCGCGCGCAGGTGTCCGGCCTGCCGGAGGGGCGGGTGTTCCTGCGGGTGGTCGCGGAGGGCTACGGCCGGCCCGCGCGCGTGGCCGTGGACGTGATCGAGGGGGACGTGGCCGAGGTCGAGGTCACGCTGCGCCGGCCCGGGACGCTCGAGGTGCTGGTGGACGCCTGGCGCTGGGACCCCGTGCGGCGCGTGCGGCTGGACGTGTTGCGCCTGCCCGACCGCGAATGCGTGGCGCGGCGCCTGCCGCTGGCGCGCCTGGAACCCGAGGGGCCGTGGGAGCCCCTGCCGCTGGCCGGGAGCGTGCGCGTCGAGGACCTCGAGCCCGGTCGCTACGAAGTGGTGGTGGACGGCGGGCCGCGCTTCGAGCCGCTGCGGGCCGAGGTAGATGTGCGGGCCGGCGAGCGCACGCAGGTCCGCCTCGGGCTGGAGGAGCGCTAGCCGGACCGGGTGGACGGAGGCGCCGGCGGGGCCGCCCGTGTGCCGGGGGGGCCGGGCAGGTAGAACGGCGCGCCGTGCAGGACGAAGAGACCCGGCTGATGCTGCGTCTGGCCGCCGGGGAGGAGGACCTCTTCCCCGTCCTGGTCGAGCGCGTGCTGCCGCGCCTGCTGGGCTACTTCCGGCGCCTCGGGGCCGACCCCGCCACGGCCGAGGACTGCGCGCAGGAGGTGCTGTTCAAGGTCTACCGGCACCGCCACGGCTACACGGCGCGCGCGCGCTTCCTCACCTACCTCTTCCACATCGCGCGCAACCACTGGATCGACGTCTACCGCCACCGCCGGGCCGGTCCCACCTTCGTGAGCGGCGCGGCCGGAGCCGAGGGCCCGGACCTGCTCGACGCCCAACCGGCCCCGGCGCCGGCGCCCGCCGGCGAGCAGGGCGACCTTGGCGCGCTCCTGCGCGAGGGGGTTGCCGCGCTCACCCCGGAGCAGCGCGAGGTCTTCGTGCTGGCCCAGTCCGGGACCCTGCCCTACGAGGAGATCAGCCGGATCCTCAAGATCCCGGTCGGGACGATCAAGTCCCGCATGCACGCCGCCATCCGCCACCTGCGCGAGTTCCTGCGCCGCCGGGGGGTGGAGCCGTGAGGGGATCCCGGCCGAACCGCCGCCCTCCGGGCCCGTTCCTCCCCGCAGGCCCGGGCTGCGTCCCGGGGCCCTGCCCATGAACCCGACCGACCTCCCCCCCCTCCCCCTCCCCGCACCCGGCGGCGAACCGGACGGGGACCGGGCTGTCCGGGCGCTGCCCCCTTCGGCCGACCGGCTGGCGGGGCTCTACCTGGAGGGCCTCGAGCCGGCCGAGGCGGCGGCGCTCGGGCGTGTGATGGCCCTGGAGCGGGACGGGGGCGCCTGGGGGCCCCCGGTGGCCGACGCGGCCACGGTCGGGCGCGTGGTGGCCCGGGTCCGGGCGGCCGACGACGCGGCCCGCGCCGCGGCCCGCCGGGTTCGGGTGGGTGCGGGCGCCCGCCAGCGCTGGGTGCGGGTCCTGGTCGTGTCCCTGGGGCTGCACGCCGCGGCCCTGGTCGTGCTGTTCCTGCTCGCCCGGCGCGCCGAGGAGGAGGCCGGGCACGCCCGTCCGCTGAGCAGCGCCTGGGTGCCTGGGGGCGAGCCGGGCTTCGAGGAGTCCGAGCCGGCCTGGACCACGCGGCCGATCGAGGAGCCGCGGCTCGCAGCCCTGCCCGACGAGGTGCTGCTGCGGGGCCAGGAGACGCTCGGGCCGGAGGACCTGCCGCTGGCCTTCGAGGCGCCGATGGTGGCGCCCGCCCGGGCCTTCGAGCACCCGCCCCAGGTCACGCTGGCCATGGCCCGGCGCCGCCACGCGGGCCTCAAGCGCCGGACGCTCGACCTGCTCGGCATGGACGCCGACGGCACGCTCAAGGCCGTCGCCCGCGGACTGGTCTGGCTCGGGGCCCGCCAGCAGCCCGACGGATCGTTCCCCGCCGAAGCCGGTGTGGGTGTGCGCGAGCAGACGGCGGTGGCCCTCCTGCCCTTCCTCGGAGAGGCGTGGAGTTCGGCCTCCGCGCCCACCAGCGAGGCGGCCCAGGTGGTGCGCGGCGGCGTGGCCTGGCTGCGTGCGGAGTTGGCCGAGGCCCGGGCGACAGGCCTCACCCCCGCCGAGGCGGGCGCGTTCGCCCTGGCCTTGAGCGAGGACTACATGCTCTCGTACGG
>JAPKHB010000335.1 GCA_026647295.1 Planctomycetota bacterium
AATACTTCAAGACGATCTGTGCCAGGGCTTGATATTCCTTGGCAGCCCGGCATAGTTCGTCCATCTCGAAGATGGTTTGTCCCTGTGCAGCGCATTCGCGCAGCAGGGTCGAGCGATGGATGGGCGGTAATAAGCTATTGGCAAAGCGCGCCTTCAAGTCTTCGATGGTCGCCTTGCTTTCCCTCGTTTGTTCGTCGTAGAAGGTTGGCAGGATGCCCAGTAAATTCCCGCGCCAGTTCTTTTTGGATTGCAGGATGCTCATCATGCCCAGCACCTTGCCGACCCCATCGGCGGAGAGGAACTCGGTCGCAGTCGGCACGATCACAAGATCCGATGCCCAGACTGCGCGTTCCTGAATACCACCCACGCTCGGCGCGGTATCGAAGAGGATGTAATCCGGTCCGTCCTTGAAGAACCGGCTGGGTGGAGGACGGGCTGTTCCCGCACGAGCGCAGCGCGGCCCAGGCGGGGGGCCCGGAGGAGGAGCGCCGCCTCTTCTACGTGGCGCTCACGCGCGCGCAGGACGAACTGGTCCTCACGACCTGCGCGCGGCGCATGCGCTTCACCGGCCTGGACTGGAGCAGCCCGTCCCCGTTCCTCGGGGACCTGCCCCCGGAGCACGTCGAGGCGTGCCGCACCGGCGCGGCCTTGGGGCCGGGGCCGTTCGGGGGGCCCCTGACGGACCGGGTGCGCGAGGCGCCCGCGGTCGCAAGGGAGCCGGCGCGCACCGCGCCGGCCGCCTGGGCCGTGGGCGACCGCGTCCGCCACCCGCACTTTGGCGAGGGGCGGCTCGAGGCCGTGGGGGGGACCGGCGCCGAACTGCGGGTGACGGTGGACTTCGACCAGTGGGGGCGCAAGCAACTCCTCGTGCGCTACGCCCGTCTGGAGCCCGCCCGGTGAGCGAGGAGCCCAGCCCCGCCCTGGTCTACGACGGGCCCGCCGGGAGCGAGCGCTTCCCGCTCCGGGGCGACGGCGTGGTGATCGGCCGCGGGGACGGCTGCGCGCTCAGGCTGTCCGACCGCTCGCTCTCCGGCCAGCACTGCCGGCTGGAGCCCTCCGAGGGCGGCTGGAAGGTCGTGGACCTGGGCAGCCGCAACGGCACCTTCGTGAACGAGGTGCTGGTCAAGCAGCGCCTGCTCGGGCACGGCGACCGGCTCCGGCTGGGGCGGGTGACGCTGGTCCTGGACGTGCCCGGGGAGGCCGGCGACGTCCTGGAGCAGGTCGACCGCCTGGTGCGGCGGGTCCACCGGCGCCTCGGGACCGAGGGCGTGCAGGCGGCCGCCCGGCGCTTCTCGGACGCGGCCCGGGAGGTCGGGCTCGAGGGGCTGCTCGCCAACGCCGACGAGGTGCGCGCGGCGCGCCACCTGCAGGAGGTCGCCAACGGGATGGCCGAGGCCCGCCGGCCCGAGGCGGTGCTGCGGCTCATCGTCGACACCCTGATCCAGTTCACGGGCGCCGAGCGCGGCTTCTTCATCCTCTTCGAGCGCGACGAGCAGGGCCGCACCCAGCGCCGCGTGGCCGCCGCCCGCAACTTCGACAAGGAGGAGGTCAAGGACGCGCTCGACAAGGTGAGCCGCGCGATCGAGCGGCGCACGCTGGCCAGCGGGGACCCGGTCGTGGTGGTGGACGCCCCCAGCGACGAGCGCTTCTCGGGCTCGGAGAGCATCGCCGACATGCGCCTGCGCTCGATCCTGGCCGTCGCCGTGCGCGGGCGCGAGGGCCCCGCGGGCCTCCTCTACCTGGACAACCGCTTCGAGCGCGGCGTGTTCCAGGACTCCCACCTGCCGCTCATCCGCACCTTCGCCGACCAGGCCGCCGTGGCGCTGCAGAACGCGACGCTGCACGCCGAGAACGAGCGCCGCCTGGAGGAACTGACCACCGCCAAGGCCGAGGTGGAAGAACTCAACCGCATCCTGGCCGACCGCGTGGCGCAGACCAGCGCCGAGCTGATGGAGGTCAAGGAGCACGTGCTGCGCGAGCGCGAGGACGCGCCGCTCAAGTACTCGTACCAGAACCTGGTGGGCCACAGCCGCGCCATGCGCGACGTCCTGACCCTGCTGGACAAGGTGACCGACAGCGACGTGCCCGTGCTCATCCAGGGCGAGAGCGGGACGGGCAAGGAACTGGTCGCCCGGGCCCTGCACTTCAACGGGCCGCGCAAGGCGCAGCCCTTCATCAGCGAGAACTGCGCGGCCATCCCCGAGTCGCTCCTGGAGAGCGAGCTCTTCGGCTACCAGAAGGGCGCCTTCACCGGCGCCGCCGCCGACCGCAAGGGCCTCTTCGAGGCCGCCAACGGGGGCACGATCTTCCTGGACGAGATCGGGGACATGCCCATCGAGATGCAGAAGAAGCTGCTGCGCGTGCTCCAGGAGCGCGAGGTGCGCCGGGTCGGCGGCAGCCGGGCCATCCCGATCGACGTGCGGGTCGTCGCGGCCTCCAACCGCGACCTGCGCGAGTTGAGCGCGAAGGGGGGCTTCCGGGAGGACCTCTACTTCCGGCTGGCCGTGATCACCATCCAGTTGCCCCCGCTGCGCGCGCGGCGGGAGGACGTCCCGGCCCTGGTCCAGCACTTCCTCGACGAGATCGCCCGCGAGCAGGGGGGCGAGCGGCGCAGCGTGAGCGACGACGCCATGCGCGCGCTGATGGCGTACCACTGGCCGGGCAACGTGCGCGAGTTGCGCAACGAGGTGCAGCGCGCCGCGGCGCTCTCCGACAAGGTGATCCTGCCCCTCATCTTGAGCGACGCGGTGATGGGCGCCCGCGTCCAGGTCCCGGCCGTCGCCGACCTGGGGCGCAAGCCGTTGCGCGAGATGGTGCGCGAGGTGACCGAGGCCCTCGAACGCGGCGTGATCGAGGCCGCGCTCGCCCGCTCCCAGGGCCGCAAGGCGCGGGCGGCGCGGCTCCTGGGGGTGAGCCGCCCCACGCTGGACGCCAAGATCGAGGCCTACGGCCTCGCCGTGCGGCGCCGGTAGCCCGCGCGCCCCGGGGCTGCCGCGGGGCCTTACGGGGCGCCTGCGCCAGGGGGTGGCGGAATGGGGCGGCGCCGACGCAAGTGGTGGCGCCGCACGGACTTGCAGCGGGGCCCCCCGGGCGCGCCGGCGCGGCACGCCCCTTGCGCGAGCCGTCCGGCCCGCGATCCTCGAGGCCCCCGGAGTCCTCCCGTGCCCCGCCTGACCGTCCTCGTCCCCGACCAGCCCGCCCAGGCCTACGACGTGGGGCCCCGCGGCCTGGTGGTCGGCCGGGGCGAGGACTGCGACGTGCGCCTGGGGGAGGTGCGCGCCTCCCGCCGCCACTTGCGCCTTCGGCGCCTCGAGGACGGGACCTGGGTGGCCGAGGATCTGGACTCCTCCAACGGGACCTGGGGCTCCTCCCGCTCGGAGCCCGGCGAGCAGCGGCTCCTGCGCCGGGCGCTCGCCGACGGGGACACGCTGCGCATCGGGGAGACCCGGCTCGTGTTCGAGGCGGAGGCGGACCGCGCCGCCCAGGGGCCGCTGGTCGCCGGCAGCCTCCACCTCGAGCCGGTCGCGCCCGAGCCGCCCGCGGCCCCGGCCGCCGAGTCCGTCCCGGCCGCCGAGCCGCCCGGACGGCGGGCCCCCGCCACCGCGCGGGGACGCGCGCCCGCCGGCGGACCGCCCCTTCGCGCCCTGGTCCTGGTGGGCGCCGGGGCGCTGGCCCTGGTGGTCGCCCAGGTCTGGCTCGGCGGGCGGGCCGCGCGCGAGGGCGCCCGCGCCGAGGCCCACCGGGCCGTGCGCGAGGCCCTGCGCCACTACCCCGCCGCGCTGGCCGACCCCGAGGGGCCCGCGGGCACGGCGTTCGAGGCGGCGCTCGCCGACGTCGGGGCCCGCCACCCTGCGGCGCCCGACCGCCTGGTGCTGGAGGGCTACGCCGAGCGCTTCCGTGAGCGGCGCGACCTGCGCCGGGAACTGGGCGCGCGCCTGGAGGACCTCGAGCGGCGCATCGAGACCGAGTCCGCCTCCGGGCTGCGCCGGGAGTACCTCGCGCTCGCC
>JAPKHB010000336.1 GCA_026647295.1 Planctomycetota bacterium
GGGGGCCATCGAGGCCAGCGGCCGCAGCGTACGGGCGTTCTCGTTCGTGGACTCGGCGTCGAGCTACCTCGCGCTGGTGGTCGCGCTCCAGCAGATCCACGGGCAGTGGATCGAAGGGCAGGCCACCCCCACGCGGGTGGTCGTCGTCGGGCACAGCCACGGCTGCGTGCGCTCGCACGCGGCCCTGCGCGCCGTGCCCGAGTGCCCCGTGGACCTGCTGGTGGACCTGGACGGCAGTTCCGCGGGCTGGAGCCTCGCGCTGGTGCACGGCGCCGAGAACGGCCTGATCGGCGGGGCCCCCGAGGGGGCCTACCCGCTCGGCGTCCAGGTCACCTGTCCGGACTCGGGCGTGGGCTCCGCCGGCGGCCCGCACGACCTGGAGGACGTCGTGTTTTCCCAGGTGCGCGAAGCCTTCGAGGTGCGCTCGGGCGACGTGCTTCCCGACCCCTCCAACCCGTTCCAATGGGTCGAGTACGACGAGCGCTGGAACGCGCGCCTGGACGGCAGCACCACGGGCCTGGCGTGCCACTACTCCGGGACCGGCCACGGCGAGGTGGCGCTCGCTGGCGGCCTCACGCTGGCCCGCGTCGAGGCCTGGATCCTCGAACGCCTCTCCGCCGGCCCCTGATCCTCGGCCCCCCGCGCGCCGGCCCGCAGGAGGCCGTCAGCGCGCGACGACGCGCACGCCGGTCGCGCCGGCTTCGACGCCGGGCAGCGGGTCGTACGAAGGCCCGCCGTCCGCGAAGGCGTACAGGTCGTAGGTTCCCGGCGGGAGCGCGCGCAGCACGAAGGCGCCCTGCGCGTCCACGGGGGCGCTCGTGGAGAAACCCAGGGGCGAGCGGGCCTTCACCCAGCCCCCGCGCGCGCCCGGCGCGGGTTCGATGCGCCCCGCGATGCGCCGGCCGGCCTGCAGCGCCAGCCGCAACGGGTGCGGCGAGGGGCGCACGTCGGTGGCGAGCGCGAAGCCGTCGCCATCCGCCTCGCTCACGTAGAGCACGCCCCCCGCCTCCGATGGAGGGAGGAACTCGAAGCGCCGGCCCTCGAAGGGGACGGGCGTGCGCAGCCGGCCCTTCGGATCCTCCTGGATGAACCACCCGCCCAGGTCCCCGGCGACCGGCCCCACCACCTCGCCCAGGATGCGGGGCGCCAGGGTGAGCAGGATCCGCAGGTCGCCGGTGGGCACTTCGATCTCCCGGGCTTCCGGGCCGCGATGGGGGGGCTGGGCCTGGACGCGCAGGCGCCAACGTCCGGGGGCGAGCGGTCCCACGTCGAAGGTCGGGCCATGGACCTGGTACCCGGCGTTGGATGCGGGCCCCGCATCCGCGCCGAGCCGCTCCAAGTGCAGGTACACGCCGCGCGCCGAAGGGGCCAGACCGCCCTCGGCGACGATCTCCCCCCGCAGCCGCGCGCCCTGGCCCAGCGCGAGGACCACCGGCCCGGCCCCCGGATCGACCGCCGCGATCGTCGTGGCGAGGAGGTCGCCGGCGCGGGCCTCGGGCGGGTGGGCGACGAGCGGACCCCACGGCCCCCGGGGCGGAAGGCCCCGGAGCACGAAGGCGCCGTCCGCCTGGCTCGTCGCGGTTTGGCTCCCGCGGAGCGAATCCGCGCCGTGCGCGAGCCGCACCGTCGCTCCGGCCACGCCCCGGCCCTGCGGATCGACCACCCGGCCCGCGAGGTGGGCCGCCGGCTCGAGGACGATGCGCAGGTTGGTCGTGCCGGCGTCAACCTCGATCGTGTGCGTGGTCCACTCGGGGCCGGCGGCGGCCTGGAGGCGCAGCCGGCCCGGGTCCAGCCCCACAGCCTCGAACGCGCCGCTTCCGGGGTCGCAGGGCCACTCGCCGCTGCGATGCCCGGGGAAGTACGGCCAAGGGCCGACCCGCACGCTCGCCCCCGGCACTGCCCTTCCCTGCGGATCCGTCACGGTGCCCGCCACGACCGAGCCTGCCTCGAGGCGGATCTCGTGTGGCCCGGGCGATGCGACGCGGTGCACCGCCTTGCGGGCGTTGAGGGGGCGTCCCTGCGCATCGCACGCGCCGCCGATCGTCAGTTCCACGCCCTCCTCCGCGGCACTTGCGGGGACGTACAGGCGGGCCTCGCCCTCGAAGATGGTCGCCTGCGTGCCCGTCATCGACGGCCCAACCGCCCACGCCGCCGTCGCCTGCCCCAGCGGAAGGGGGCTCCCATCCGGCGCGAGGACCCGCAGCAGGAGGATCGTCTCCTCCCCGCCGGGGACCTCGAGGCGCAGCGGGGGGCTTCCCGTCCTGGCCACCGTGATCTCCCGGCCGTCCACGAGCACGTGCCACTCGCCCGCGCGCAACGACCCGAAGGCAAAGGCCCCGTCGGCGCCCGTCACCAGCCAATTCCCGGACGGCCCCGGACTCCCGAGCGCCCGCACCTCCACCTTGGCGCCCGCGCGCGGCCGGCCGTCCGCGTCGACGACCACGCCGCGCAGATCCCCGAGCGGGGCCCCGACGAGCACCAGGCCCTCGCGCCGCTCTCCGGCGGCCAGGAGGACGTCGAGCGGCTCGCCGCAGGGGCTGGCGTCGTGGTCGAGGCACTCGAGGCGATAGGGGCCGGCCGCAAGGCCCGCACACCTAAAGCGCCCCTCCGGGTCCGTCACGATGGTCCGCAGAGTGCCATGCGGGTCGCCCGTGGCTTTCACCGCAACCCTCTCGCGCCGCCCCGGCGGCGCCCCGTCCACCTGCACCACGCCGGCGATGGATGCCCCCCGACGCAGGACGATCGTCACTTCGCCGACGGTGTCCTGCGAACCGAGTTCCAGCGGCTCTAGGCGGCCCACCCGCTCGTCCCGCACGGCCTCGATCACCCACGGCCCCAGCGGAGGCAGGCCGGGCAGCACGAAGCGGCCCTCGGCGTCGCTGGTCGCCACGGGGCTCTCCGCACTCCAGGTCACCCTTGGCTGCCCCCGCGCCTCGATCCTGGCCCCGGGGACGGGGGCGCCGGCTTCGTCCACGACGCGCCCGCGCACCGCGACGCCCTCCAGCAGGCGGACCGTGACCTCGGCGACCGCCCCGTCGCCTGCGAGGTGGTAGGTCGCCTGGGGCGCCTCGCCGGTGTAGGGGACGTACCAGCCGGGCGCCATGGCGTGGACGTACCCGGTGCCCAGGGCCACGCCGGCCACGCGGAAGGTCCCGTCGGGGCCGCTCGAAGCCTGCGCCTGGCGAGCGGAGCCGGAACCGGGCGCCAGCCAGACCACCTCGACGAGCGCCCCGGCGACGGGTTGCTCCCCCGGTCCGACCACGCGCCCCTGCACGGTTCCGCCGACCGGCAGCGTGACGTCCAGGCGCTCCACCTGCCCGGCCGTGAGCACCCGATTGAGGTAGAGGTCCGGCGGCGCGGGGTGGGCCGGCGGCTCCACGGCGACGCGGGCGAGGACTCCGGGCGCAAGGCCGCGGATCCGGTACGCGCCCTGGGCGTCCGTCGCCGTGCCGCGCAGGGTGAGCGTCACGCCGCCTGCGCCGCGCACAACGGCCGTGACGAGCACGTCGGGTACCGGCGCTCCCGACGCCGTCCGCACGCGGCCCGCGACGGCGGCTCCCTGCGGGTCCTCGAACCACAACCGCGTCACGCCCTCGCCCGGGGCCTCAAGGCGCAGGTTCGACCGGCTGCCCCGGCCGGGCACGTGGAGCGTGGCAAGGAGCCAACCCGGCGGCACGGCCGCCAGTTCCAGGCGTCCGTCCCCGTCGGTCGCGACGTCAGAACGGCGCCAGGCCCCGGGCCCGGGCGCCGCCTCGGCTTCCAGGCTGACGAGCGCGGGGAGGCCCTGCCCCTGCGCATCGACGACGTGCAGCCGGACGGGAACCCCGGGTCGCAGGCGCACCTCCGCGTACGTGTCCCCGTACATCGACTGTTCGGTCGGGCACAGCGGAGGCTCCGGCTCTGCGCGCAGGGTCGCCCACAGGCTCGCCGGCAACCCCGCGAAGGCGAAGCGGCCGTCCGCGTCGCTGTGCGTGTGGGCGATCACCTCCGGGAG
>JAPKHB010000337.1 GCA_026647295.1 Planctomycetota bacterium
TCAACCCTTACGACCTGACCAAGACCTCCCCGGGGGTGCTCACGCTCGCCGGGATGGAGGACGCGGTGGCCGCGCTGGAGGCGCGCCCGCGCGAGAAGGTGCTGCGCCGCGACGAGCGCACGCAGTGGGACCGGGCCTGGGTGCTCGGGCTGCTCACGGCGCTCCTCGGGCTGGAGTGGCTGCTGCGCAAGCGCTGGCAGATGATCTGACCCCGCGGCCGACGGGCGCCGGGGGTAGGGCGCGGCCGCCCCCGCGGGCGCCCCGCCCGCCACGGTAGGCTCTGGGGATGCACCGCGCCGGTCGCCCCCCGCCCGCCATCCCGCCCGCCCGCCGCGGGCGGGGCCGGGCCGGGACGGCCGCGCTGCTCCTCGCGCTGTGCGCCGCCCGGGCGCCGGCCGACGAGGCGCCGGTGGAGGCCGGCCCCCTGGAGCCGGACCGCACCCCCGCGCTGTTCATCGTCAGCGACAGCAACGCGGCGCGCTTTGCCATCGCCGAGATGCGCGCGGCGCTGGCCGCCGGCCAGACGGTGCGCGGGCTGCGCGCCGCCCAGCGCGTGCTCGACGAGATGCCGGACGACTTCCACCAGGAGCCGGCGGCCGGCACGGAGTCGACGCTGTGGCGCTCGGCCGCCGAGGTCGTTCGCGAGCGGCTCGCGGGCCTGGACGCCGAGCAGCGCGCCATCTACGAGGCCCTGTCGCAGCCCAGCGCCGCCCCGCTGCTCGAGCGCTCGCTGCGCGCCCGCGACGAGGCCGGCCTCACGGAGGTGCTGCGGCGCTTTGGCGCCGCGCGCGCGGGCCAACGCGCCGCGCGGGTGCTGGCCGACCTCGCCATCGAGTCGGGACGGCTGCGCGACGCGGCCCGCTCCCTGCGCGAGGCGCTGCGCTACCGGCCCCGCGACCCGGCGCTGTGGATGCGCCTCATCGACGCCCTGCGGCTGGCGGGCCAGCGCCGCGAGCTGGAAGGGCTGGCCCTGCCCGCGGCGACCGACCCCGGGACGCCCGACGCCGCCGCGCTCGCCGCCCGGCGCGCGGCCGCGCTCGCGGCCCTGCCCGAACGCCCGCCGCTGGAGGACCTGCGGATCTGGGGCGGCACCCCGGCCCGCGACGGGCACGCCCCCGCGCCCCCCGCGCGCGAACTCGAGTTGCGCGCGAGCGTGGCCCTGGACTGGCAGGAGCGCAGTTACGACCGGGCGCAGATGGGCTTCCTGCGCGGCTCCGTCCCCCCCGCCTTCCGGCACCTGCTCGACGCGCTGCGGCCGCTGTACCCGGTGGTGGACGACCACTACGCCTACGTGAGCGACGGGCGCGGCGTGCGCTGCTACGACCTGCTCACGGCGCGCGAGCGCTGGCGGCTGGACGGGCGCAGCGGGACGACGCTGCCCCTGTTCCCGCCCGGCGCGCGCACCTTCGGGCGCACGAGCCTGGACCGCGTCTACTCGCCGGTCGTGGCCGGCGGCCTCGTGATCGCCACGGTCGAGCGCTACCGGCCCTACTACCCCGAGATCCTCCAGGGCGTGACGATCAACACCTACCTGCCCCACCGCGTGCTGGTGGCGCTGGACCGCGAGACCGGCGCGCTGCGCTGGCACCTGGACCTCGAGGCCGCCGAACGCTGGTCCTCCGCGCCCCCGTCCGTGCTCTCGCCCCCCGCCGTCGCCGAGGGCCTCGTGGTGGCTCTGGTCGGGAGTTACGCCGACAAGCACGACGTCGAGATGGTGGGCGTGGACCTCGACACCGGGGCGCTGCGCTGGCGCCGGCCGCTGGGCATCGGCCAGCAGGAGCTCAACCTCTTCGGCCACCCCCTCAAGGAACTCGCCGCCACGCCGATCGCGGTGGCCGACGGGGTGGCCTACGCCGGCACGGGGCTGGGCTTCGTGGTGGCCGTGGACATCCGCTCCGGGGTGCCGCGCTGGCTCGCCTCGTACCCGATCCTGCCCGTCCAACCGGTGGACCTGTGGTACGCGACGCCCCTGCGCACGCCCCACGTGGCCACGTCCCCTCCGGTGGTGTGGGGCGACGCGCTCGTGGTCGCCCCGCCCGACGGGCGCCACGTGCACGTGTTCGACCGGCACACCGGCCGCCTGCGCTGGCGCGAACCCTACGCGACCGAGGGCATGGACTACGACACGCTCGGCCACTTCCTGGGGGTGGCGCACGACGGCCGCCGGGCCGTGGTGCTGCTCACCGACGAGATGCTGCGGGCGCGCGACCTCGAGACCGGCAAGCAGGTCTGGTACGCGCGCCTGGAGCCCGGCGACGCGCGCGTGCTCGGACGCGGGGCCGTGGCCGGCCCGGAGGTCCTCGTGCCCACCTGGCAGGGCTTGAGCCGCTTTGCGCTGGACCGCGAGGGCGCCTTCGAGGGCAGCACGCCCTGGCCCGCGCAGGGGGAGCAGATCGCCGAGGCGGGCAACCTCGTGGTGGCGCCCCGCGTCCTCCTGGTGGCGGCGCGCGACACGCTGCAGTGGCTCTACGACTGGCCCGCCATCGAACGCGACCTCGAACGGCGCCGCCGTGAACGCCCCGACGACCCGCGGGTGCTGCTCGAGGCCGGGGAACTGTACCTGCGCGCGGGCGCCGCCGGCGAGGTCGCCCGGCGGGCCTTCCTCGCGGCGCTCGCCCTGGCCGAGGCGCGCGGGGACGCCGGCGCCCTGCAGCGCGCCCGCCAGGGCCTCCTGGAGGCCTGGCGGCGCGAGGGCGCGGAGGCCTCCACGCCCGAGCAGGCGATCACCGCCTGGCGGCGGGCCATGCCCTACGCGGCCACGGCCGAGGAACGCGTCGACCTGCGCGCGCGCCTGCACGCCGCGCTGCCGCCGGGCTCGTTGGCCCGCGTCGAGAACCTCGAGGCGCTCGTGGCGGAGGGCGGCGCGCTGGAGGCCGTGCTCGTGCCCGAAGAGGGCGTGGTCCCGGTGCGGGCGGGCGCGCTGCTGCTGCTGGCCGAGGAGCACGCGGCGTCCGGGCGGGCGGTCCCGGCCGTCGACGCGCTCCAGCGCGTGCTCGCCGAGGACCCCGACGCCGCCCTGCCCGACGGCCCCGCGGGCGAACGCGCCCAGCGCCGCATCGCCGAACTGCTCGCGCGTTGGGGCCCCCCCGTCTACGCGCGCCACGAAGAGGCCGCCCGCGCGCTGCTCGCCGCCGCGCGCCAGGGGGGCGACGGCGAGGCGCTCGACCGGCTGCTCGCGCGGTACCCCAACGCGGAGGTCGTGGGCGACGCGCTGCTGCTGCGCGCCCGGCAATTGCGCGAGCAGGGGCGGGCGGAGGCCGCCGCGGGCCGCCTGCGGCGCCTCCTCTCGATGGCGCCGCCCGCGGCCGTGGCCGCGCAGGCGCTCGCCGAACTCGCGCGCGCCTGGGCCGCCACGGGCGGGCTCGGGGCCGCGCGCTACGCGCTGGCCCGCCTGCGCGACCACCACCCCGACGAGACGATCGAGGTCGACGGCGCCCGCGTGCGCGCGGGCCCCTACGCAACGGCGGAACTGGAGCGCCAGCAGCCCGTGGCGCCGCCGCCGCCCGCCCCGCTGCGCACGCCGCTGGTCGAACGCCACTTCGAGCCCGCGGGCGACGAACAGCACGCCCGGCCCGTGCCGGTCGAGGGCGACCCCGCGCTCGGGCCCCAGGCCACGCCGCCGGTCGCGCTCATGAACCGGGGGCCGGAACTCGTGGCCTTCGACCTGCGCGGCGGGCGCGTGGCCTGGAGCGCCGAGGTGGGCTCCTGCCAGCGCGCGGTGTGGATCGACGACCTGCTCGTGCTGGCGGTGGGCCGCACGCTGCTCGCCCTGGACGTGGCCACGGGCGCGCCGCGCTGGCGCCGCGAGCACATGCTCGGCGTACGGGAGATGAGCGTGTCGCAGGGCCAGGTGTTCCTGCTGGCCCAGGACTTGAGCGACGCCGCGGGCACGGTGGTCGTGGCCGCCCACGACGCCTTCTGGTCGTTGCACCGCTGAACCGTGACGAGTCGGGGCGCAAGACGCTGCTGACGCTGCGGCGCGGGGAATT
>JAPKHB010000338.1 GCA_026647295.1 Planctomycetota bacterium
ACCACCACGCCTTCGGGCGAGGCGGCCTACCTCAACGAAGGCGACGCCACCAGCAGCGCCAGGTCGATGAACTGCCCGCCCGTGTCCTGCCCAGCGGGGTGTACTCGCCGAAGGGAACCAGGCAGACCTTGTCGTGGCGGGGCTCCGGGCCGTGCCAGGGGGGGCGCCACTCCCTGACCGCGGGCGCCCCCGGCGGCGGGCCGGGCCGGGGCAACGGGTCGTCCATGGCGGGGGCGTGGCGCGGGCGGACGTGGAAGAGCGAGTCGCGGCTGGGGTATTCGTGCACCGTCGGGTAGGGCCCGGGGCCGCGGTGGTGGATGGCCCCCAGCAGCCACTCGTCGTCCCGGCCCTCGGGCACGTCGGCCCGGATCCGGCGCAGCACGCCGACCTCGTTGTCCCAGGCGCGCGGAAAGCGGGCGGCGAGGTCCGGCGAGAGGAACGGCCAGGGAATCATGGTCTCCGGCCAGAGCACGGCGCAGAAGCCCGCCGAGCCCGCCGCGCGGTAGGCCGCCGCGCTGATCTCGACGTGGCGGTCGAACATCCCCCGCACGGCGGCGGGGTCCGCGGAGTGCTTGAGCGCCTGGGGGATCGCGGCCTGCACCAGGAGCACGTCCTCCGTGGCCGCGACGAGGTCCGCGGGGGTCCGGGCCGGCCCGGCGAGCCAGCCCGGCAGACAGGCGAGCAGCACTCCGGCGGTGGCGAAGCCGGTCTGGACGAGGAGGGGCCGCAGGCCGGCCCGGCCGCGCGCGAGGGCCTGGGGAACCCGCGCCGCCACCCCGGAGGCCGCGCCGGCGGAAAAGACCAGGACGTAGGCGCCCAGCCCCCCCACCGCCTGGGCCAGGCCCGGGCCGAGGTCGCTACCCGCGAAGGCCAGCGCGCGGGAAGGAAGGGGCATCCCTCCCAGCCAGACCGTGCGCAGCAGTTCCTCGCCGACCACCCCGCTGCCCAGCACCAGCCACAGCGGCAGCCGCCCGCGCAACCCGATCCGGACGTAGAGCCCGAGCAGGAGCGTGGTCGGCGCAAGCGCCGCGGCCGCCCCCAGGGGCTGGGCGGGGTGGATGCGGCCGAGCCAGGCGAGCGCCAGGAGATGGTGGGCGAAGCCCAGGAGCAGGGTCCAACGCTTCCAGCCCCGGCCGCCGCGGTGGAGGAGCAAGCCGGCGAGCGGGGCGTCGGCCACGAGCACGAGCCAGGGGAGCGGGCCGGGGGGAAGCGAGAGCCAGGCCAGGAGCAGGGCGAGCGCCACGAACCCCGGGCGGGCGAGCCGGTTCAACGGACCCCCGTGAGCGGGATCACGCCGAGTACCGCGCCCTCGGGGGGAACGGCGCGGCCCTCGGGCAGGACGGCCAGCCCGTCGGCCCCGACGAAGGCGAGCGGGTCGCCGCTCCCCTGCCAAGGCAGCGCGCGGGCGAGGAGGCCCTGCTCGGAGTCGCCGTCCAGCGCCACGGGGCGGTAGCGGCGGCGGGGGGCGGGCGGCGCGGCGGGTCCGACGTAGCGGGCCCACAGCGGGGTGCGTGGGGAAAGGGGCGCGCCCTCCAGCGCGGCGAGCAGCGGCACCGCCAGCACTTCGAAGCCCACCAGCACGGCGGCGGGATTGCCCGGGAGTCCGAGCACGAATCCGCCCGGCCCCAGGCCGGCCCACAGTGGCCCCCCCGGCTGCACCTGCCAGCGGTGGAAGAGGCAACGGGCGCCCGCTCCGAGCAGTGCGGCGGGGACCAGGTCGCGATCCCCGAGGCTCACCCCGCCGCTGATCAGCAGCAGGTCGGCGTCGAGCCCGCGGGCGAGCGCGGCGGCGAGTACTCCGGGCTCGTCGGCGACGAAACCCAGGTCCTGGCACTGGGCGCCGGCAGCCTCGGCGAGCCCGAGCAGGAGGCTGTTGTTGGAGTTGCGGATGGCCGCCGGCCCGAGCCGCTCCCCCGGCGCGACCAACTCGGACCCGGTGCCCAGCACCGCCACGCGCGGGCGCCGTGCGACCTGCACCTCGGTCACGCCGGCCGTGGCCAGCCCCGCCAGGCCCGAGGGGGAGAGGCGCGCGGCGGGCGCCAGCACGAGTTCCCCGGCCCGCCGGTGCGTCCCGCGCGGCACGACGTGGGTCGCGGCGGGGTCGACACGCAGGATCTCGACATCCCCCCCGGCCGCGCGGGTCCACTCGAAGGGCACGACGCAGCGGGTGCCCAAGGGGGCCGGGGCGCCCGTCATCACGCGCAGGGCGGTCCCCGGTTCCAGCCGCGCGGCCGGGCCGGCCTCCCCGGCGTGGACCACGCCGAACACCCGGAGGCGGCGGCCGGGCGCCGCCGCCTCGGCCAGCGCGTAGCCGTCCATGGCCACGCGGTCAAAGGGCGGAAGGTCGTGGTCCATGCGGACCGGGGCCAGGAGCCGGCGACCCAGGGCCTCGGCCAAGGGGAGTTCCTCCCCGGCCGGGCGCCGGTCGCCCAGCGCTGCCTCGAGGGCCGCCAGCGCCTCCTCGACGGATCTCATCGTGCCGGATCCTACCCATGCCGGCGGCCCGGGAACCGGTTCGCCGGCCCCGGGGCCGTGCGTACGATCCGCCTTCCCCCCGGATCTTTGCCATGCCGCCGCCGTTCACCTCCCCCGCCCAAGGCCACCCGAGCCGCGTCTGCGTGCTGGTGAGCGGCTGGTATCCCGAGGTCACCGTGGGCCTCAAGGCGGCGGCGCTTGCGAGCCTCGAGGCCGGGGGCGTCGGGCCCGGCCGCGTGCGGGTGCTGGAGGTGCCCGGGGCCTTCGAGTTGCCCCAGGCGGCCCTCTGGGTCGCCCAGGGGGGCGACGCGGAGGCCATCGTGGCCCTGGGGTGCGTCGTGCGCGGCGAGACCCCGCACTTCGACCTCGTGGCGCGAGCCTGCGTGGACGGCCTGCTCCAGGTCGCCCTCACCACCGGGGTGCCGGTGGCCCTGGGCGTGATCACCGCCGACACGCTCGAGCAGGCGCGGCAGCGCAGCGGCCCGGCGGAGGGCAAGGGTGGCAACAAGGGCGTGGAGGCGGCCCAGGCGGCGCTGGCCATGCTCGGGCTGTTCGAGGACCTGGAAGCCCGGCGGCGCGCGCCATGAGGATGCGCACGAAGGCTCGGGAGCTGGCGCTCCAGTTCCTCTACCAGGTGGACGTGCAGGGCGCCGAGTACCGGGCGCAACTTCCCAGCTCGCCGCAAGCGGCGTGGAACGCAGCGCACGAGGAGGCGCGCCGCGTCCGCGAGCGGCTGGCTGCCGGCGCCGATTTTGCGGAACTGGCGAAGCTGCATTCGGGCGATCTGTCCGCCGGGCGCGGCGGCGACATGGGCTACGTGCATCGCGGCATGCTGCCCGAGGCCGTGCACGCGGTGGTCGACAAGCTCGCGCCGGGCGCGATCTCCGCGCCGGTGCAGGTCCTCGAAGGGGTTGCGATCCTGCGTCTCGACGATCGCAAGCTCGCGCGGCAGCGCAGCTTCGACGAGGTGCGCGAGCGCGCCGGCGACCTGTGGCAGCGCGCCGAGGCCGACGCCGCGTGGAAGGCGCTGATCGCCGAGCTGCGCAAACGCACATCGATCCGCGTCGACGAGTCGCAGTTCCTGCAGCCGCCCGGCGCGGCGGGCAAGGGCCGCGCCGGCTAGCGATAGCGCGCCGGGCGCTCGAACGCGAGCGGGTGCGCGTGTCCCGGCTGCTCGCCGCTTCGCCTGCAAGGGCGCGCTCGACGCGCCGCGCGCTGCGTGCGTCGTTGCTGCTGGCCGCGTTGCTGACGCGGGTTTTCGATGCGGTCGCGGCGGACGGCGCTGGCACCAAAACTGCAGGAACGAGCGCGGACGCAACGACCGGCGTCGCCCCCGACCTGCCGAGCATGGACCAGATCCGCGATCGAATCGCGCGCGCCGATGCCGAACGCGCGCAGGCGCTGCTGATGGCCGCGGTGGTCGTGCCGACACGACGCGAGCCCGATCCGCCGACCGGGCCGCTCGCCGCGGCCACACCGCAGCCTGCCGCCGTCGCGCGGACTGCGGC
>JAPKHB010000339.1 GCA_026647295.1 Planctomycetota bacterium
CCGGGCTCCCGGGGGGGCGGGCCGAGGAGGCGGCGGGGCCCGGAACGCTCGTCCGGGTCCTGGGTGAGGGCGCCGACGGAAGAGGCCACCCACTGGAAGGCGCCGAACTCACGTTCTACGCCCCGGAGGAGATCGGCCACGGATTCAAGCCCCGGTTGCGCCTGCGCACCGACCTCCCGCCCGTGCTCACGGACGAGAAGGGCGAGGCCCGGGTTGCAGAGCCGGGCCTGGTGGTGTTCGTCCGCGCCCGGGGCTGGGCGGCCTTCGGATGGGGATGGACCTCTGCCCAGCGGATCTTCGCCTACCTCGCCCGCTGTGTGCCCGTCACCGGCCGCGTGCTGCGGGCGGGGGACGAGACGCCGGTCGCCGGGGCGCGCGTCACCAGCCGGGTCATGCTCCTGGCGGAGGGCATCTCGGCGCACGAAGACGTGACCACCCTCGGGCCGCAGATCGAGGAGACGACCACGGACGGGACGGGCCTCTTCACGTTGGCCGGGGGCCAGCCCCACCTGTGCGTCACCAGCTCGGCGCCGGGGCTTGCGACCCGGTCCGTCCGCGCACCCGACGGGGAGGACCCCACGCCTTGGATCATCCGCCTCGCGCCCGGCATGCGCACGAGCGGGCGCGTGCAGTCGGCCGAGGGCGCCCCGGCTCCGGGGGCCCGGGTGTACGTCCATCGAACGGGTGCCGCCGGCAGCCAGGGTCCCTTGTGGCTGGCCCCCGGAATGGTCTGGCGCGAGGCTCCGACGCTGTTTCGTGTGCGGGAGCCCGATCCGATCGTGACCCTTCCCGTCGCGGAACTGGTGGCGGATGCCGCCGGGACCTACGTACTCGACGGCGTCCAGGCCGGCGCCGAAGTACTGCTCTGGGCGACCGGCGCGGCCGGCGACTCGGCCAGCGGCGCCGTTCGCTGGACGCCCCCCGGTTCGCCGGAGGGCGCGGCGGCCGAGCCGCCCCCGCTCGTGCTCGAGCCCTGGCGCAGCGCCCGCGTGCGCGTCCAGTTGCCCGACGCGACCCCCGTGCCCGGCGTGAAGGTCGCGCTCTACCCCGAGGGCCTTGGCGCGTGGAGGATCCTGCGCACCACCGACGCCGAGGGCCGCGCGCACTTTGACCGCGTCCCGCCGGGCCGCTACTGCATCCGCTGCCTCACGCACCGCACGGCCCTCGAGTCCCGCGGTCCGCCCCTGTGCGGCGACTCGGCCGACCTCGAAGGCGTGATCGAGGTCGTCTCCCTCCCGCGCCACCGCCGGTAGGCGGTCGGCTTCGTGTCGGGCGCGTCCGCGCGCCGGGCGGACACGGGGCGCACGCAGGCCGTAGACTGGCGGCCCGGCGTGGCGCCGGCCGGCGGCGCGGGGCGGAGTGCACGTGGTCGAGAACCCGGAACAGACCGACGTCGGGCCCGCGGCAGCCGCGCCCGGGACGGGGGCGAACGCGCCCCGCCCCCGGATCCGGCTCCGGGTGGAGCACGACCCCTACCTCAACTACGCGCTGCAACAGAACGCCGTCCCGATCGTGCGGGAGGTGGTGGTTGAGAACGAAGGCGCGGCCGCCGTCGAGGGCCTGGAACTCGAGGTGCGCGCGGAGCCGGACCTCGGCGAGCCGCTGCGGGTCACGATCGACCGCGTGGCCGCGGATCACGTGCACCGGCTGGGGGCGCTCGACCTGCGCCCCTCGCCCGTGCGCCTGGCCAACCAGGTCGAACGCGAGCGCGGCGAACTGGTGGTCACGGCGCGCCTCGGCGGGGCGGTGGTGGCGCGCGAGACGCTCCCGCTCTGGGTGCTGGCCTACGCCGAGTGGGCCGGCGCCCAGTCGCTGCCCGAGATCCTCGCGGCCTTCGTGCTGCCCAACCACCCCGAGGTCGAGCGCCTGCTGGGGCGTGCGCGCGAGCACCTCGCCCGGGCCACGGGCAATCCGGCGCTCGACGGATACCAGGGGCGGGACCCCGGGCGCGTGCGGGCGCTCTTGGGCGCCGTCTACCAGGCCGCCGCGGACCTGGGCCTGACCTACGTGACGCCGCCGGCGAGTTTCGAGCGCACGGGACAGAAGGTGCGCACCCCCGACCAGATCGCCGCGGTCGGGATGGGGACCTGCCTGGACCTCTCGCTCCTGCTGGCCGGCGCGCTCGAGCAGGCCGGCCTGGGCCCCCTCGTCCTCCTGCTCGAGGGCCACGCCTGCGTGGGCGTGTGGCTGACCGACGAGGGGTTCGTGGACGCCACGGTCGACGAGGTCTCGCGCGTGACCAAGCGCGTGGCCCTGGGCGAGATCGAGGTGGCGGAGGCGACCCTGCTGGCGCAGCGGCCGGCGGGCTCGTTCGAGGCCGCGGTCAAGGCGGGCCGCGCCCACCTGGAAGACGCGGCGCGCTTTGCCTACGCGGTGGACGTGCGCGCCGCGCGCCGGCACGGGATCCGGCCGCTTCCGCTGCGGCGGGCGGACGGCGGCTACCGGCCGCTCGAGGCGACCCCCGGGGCCGCGGGCCCTGCCCTGGTGGAGGGGGCGGCGCCCGCGCGGGCCCCCGACGCGGCGGCGCCAACGGCCGCCGCGCCCGTGGCCCCTTCGGCTCCCGAGTCGCCGCCCGCGCGCGTGGAGCGCTGGAAGCGAAGGTTGCTCGACCTCTCCTTGCGCAACCGCCTCCTGAACTACGGGGAGACGCGGACCACCCTGCCGCTGCTGTGCCCGGACCCGGCCCGGCTCGCCAGCCGGATTTCGGAAGGCACCCGGATGAGCCTTCTCCCCCGGCCGCGGGAAGCCCGGCCCGAGGATCCGCGGGACCCCGCGCTGTACGAGCGCCAGACGGGCGGGCGTCTGCTCGAGGACCTCCTGCGGGCGGAGTTGGAGGGCGGCCGGATCCACGCGGCGCTGGAGGCGCCGGAACTGGTGCGCCGGGGCACCGCCATCCACCGTGCGTGGAGGTCCGGCCTCGAGGAGGGCGGCGCGAACACCCTCTACCTCGCGGTCGGGTTCCTGCGCTGGTACGAGTCGCCCGCGAGCCCGCAGGAACGCCGGGCGCCGGTGCTCCTGCTCCCGCTCGAGATCGAGCGCGGGCTGGGCGGTCAGGAGTTCTTCCTCCGGCTCGCGGACGAGGATCCGCAGCTCAACGTGACGCTGCTGGAGAAGCTCAAGGTCGACCACGGCCTCGAGGCGGCCGGCCTGGACGCGCTGGCGACGGCCGAGGACGGCGTGGACGTGTCCGCGGTGTTCCGGGCGCTGCGCCAGGTCGTGCGGCCCCTGGATCGCTGGGACGTGGTGGAGGAGGCCGCGGTCGGGCTCTTCTCCTTCACCAAGCACCTCATGTGGCTCGACCTGGAGAAGCGGACGGCCGAACTCGCCCGCAACGCCGTGGTCCGGCACCTGATCGAGACGCCCAACGAACCCTTCGCCGCCGGCGGGCCCCTGCCGGAGATCGCGGAACTCGACGACGTGCGCAGCCCCGCGCACACGCTCTGCCCGAAGGACGCGGACAGCTCCCAACTCCGGGCCGTGCACGCCGCCGCCGACGGACGCACCTTCGTGCTCTGGGGGCCCCCGGGGACCGGCAAGTCCCAGACGATCACCAACATCATCGCCCACGCCATCGGCCACGGCCGGCGCGTGCTCTTCGTGTCCGAGAAGATGGCGGCCCTCAACGTGGTGAAGACCCGCCTGGAGCAGCCGTCCGGATCCTTCCGGACCAGGGTTCGTATCATCTCTCACCCGGTTCTTGTTCCTTTCGCGCCGGGCGAATACCAGAAGCGAATCAGGCAGCGCGACGCGCTCTTGCTCGGAGCTTCCGATGAGTCTCTCCGCGAGCTGGAGGAGCGCGTGGCGCGGGACGCGGAGTTGGCCAGCGACGGCGCGGCGGCGCACGCCGCGGCGCGCTGCAATGCCGAGATCGCTTCGCGTATCGCCGGCGTATCGAGCGCGGCGATCCGGGTGAGGCCCATGTAGTACGAGATCACGTCCTGGAACGACGGCAGCTCCGCGAGTGGTTTGAGC
>JAPKHB010000034.1:5000-18616 GCA_026647295.1 Planctomycetota bacterium
GGGCCGCCTGGCGGCCATGGCGCTGCCCGTGGGCGACGCCCACGCCGAACCCGGGCTCCTTGGCGAGGCGCTCGCCCGCCGCCCCGCCCTGGTGGTGGACGCCCTGTTCGGGGTCGGTCTCGCGCGCCCTCTCGGCGCACCCTGGGCCGAGGCCGTGGCGCTTTTGAACGCCTCCGGCGGACCGGTGCTGGCCGTGGACCTGCCCTCGGGCCTCGAAGCCGATTCGGGCCGGGAACTGGGCGTGGCGGTGCGGGCCCGGGTCACCGCCGCGATGGGCCTGCCCAAGCCCGCCCACGCGCTGCGGCCGGACCTGTGCGGCCGGGTCGTGGAGGTCGACATCGGGCTCCCGCGGGCGTTGCACGCGCCCTGGTTGCTCGATCGGCCCCTGCCGGGCGCATCGCCCGGCTGACGTCCGTGGCACCGGGTAGAAGGAAGCCCGCTCCCCGGGCCGCCCGGGCATCCGCAACGCGGGCTGGTACGGCGCGCGAGTGCTCGTAGGCTTTGGGGCGATTCCCCACCATTTGTGGGGGCGGAGGACCCGCCATGCGTCTCACCCACGCCGTGCTCGCCCTGGTGGCCGTCTGCGGAGGCTTGGCGTTCTGGGCCTCCGCGCGCAGCGCCGAGGAGCCGCTCACGGGGCCCGAGCCCACGGCGGCGCAACCGGGCGCGGCGCTGGCGCGCCCCGCGGAGACGCCGGCCCCGGCGCCCGCGCCCGGGCGGGCCGCCGATGCGGACGACGCCCGGGCCGCGCCGCTCCTCGAGGCGCTCGCCCGGGCCGAGGCCGCCGGCGACGGGGCGGCGCTCGAGGCCGCCGAGGCCCGGCTGCGGGCCGAGGCGTGGGACGCCCCCGCCGCCCGGCGCTGGGCCCTGAAGCGCGGGGCGGCGCGCGCCGCCGAGGCCGGGGCGTTGACCGGGATCGAGGCCATCCGGGCGCGGGACGAGGCGCGCCGTCTGCTCTCGCGCGGCGTGTTCCTGCCCGAGTTCTTCGGCCCCGACCTCGCCCCGACCCCCGAGCGCGACCGGCTGGTGGCCGCGATCCAGCAGCTCAACCGCCAGGTGATGCGCTACGGCCCCGGGCTCGAAGGGGTCACGCGCCCCTACGAGGTCCAGCCGGGCGACGCCCCGGTGCTGATCGTCTCGCGCCAGCGTCTCGGGATGGGCTCCAACGGGGTGCTGTTCTGGAACCTGGGCACGCTCAACCCCAAGGCGCTGCGCGCCGGCACCGCGATCCTCCTGCCCCTCGAGGAACTGACCGTGTGGGTCGACCAGGCCCGCTTCCGCCTCGCGCTCTTCGTCGGGGACTGGTTCGTCAAGGACTTCCGCGTCGGCGTCGGGCGGCCCGAGAGCGAGACGCCCCGCGGCGAGTTCGTGGTCACGGACCGCCAGCTCAACCCGCCCTGGACCGCGCCCGACGGCAAGGTGTACAAGCCGGAGGACCCGGGCAACGAGTTGGGCGCGGCCTGGATCCGCATCGTGAACGACGAGTTCCCCCACGCCGCCGGCTACGGCATCCACGGCACGCGCAAGCCCGAGACGCTCGGCCTGCGCTCGAGCAACGGTTGCGTGCGGCTGGCGAACCCGGAGGCCGTCGAACTCTACGACTGGGTCCGGCGCCAGGACTCCAACGGCGGCCCGGCGACGCGCGTGTTCATCCGCTAGCGCGCCCACCCGCGGACGCGCGGCGTTTCGCCCGCGCGCGACGCTGCGGGGGCGCGCCGCCGCCCGCGTTCAGCCCCTTCGACCCCGCGCGGCGCGTCCGGCGCGGGAGCCCTCACTCCGATTGCGGGATCCGGCCCCGTTCCCAGGCCATCGGCGCGCCCGGAGGGGTGCGGAGGGCCCATGAGGAGGCCGACGTGGATTGGTATCCATGAGGCCGAGGAAGGGGCCCGAGCGCCCCCTCCCGGTGCGCCGTACGTCCGTAGTCCCGACCCCTGAACGCTTACGCGCCGCCGCCGGCGTTCAAGCCCCCCTGGAGCGGGGCGGTCGGTTCCATCTGAGCCCAACTTCAAGGTGGGCTCGCCGGCGATGGCTTCGGTCCTGCAGGGTTCGCGCGGCGGCTTGCGCCGGCCGCAGGCGACAGCGGGTCCTGGACCTGTCGCACGGGGGAATCCGGTTCTTCGTTTCGGCTCAGGGACGTTTCCGTCCCCGCTCCAGTGGGACAGGCCCATTCTAGCACGGGCGCGCCGCGCGCAAGGGCCTTCGATCGCGCGGGCGGCCGATCCCGCCCGCAGGCATCAGGCGCGCCGGACCACCCAGCCCTGCGCCTCGAGCGCCGCGAGCATGCGCTGGCGCAGCGCGTCGGCTTCGGCGGGCCCCAGCGTGCGCTCGGCGTCGTACAGCGCGCACGAGAGCGCGAGGCTGCGCCGTCCCTCCGGGATGCCCGCCCCTTCGTACACGTCGAAGACCTCGACGTCCCGAACCTGGTCGGGCGCCGCGGCGCGCAGCGCCGCGCGCACCGCCTCCGCGGGCGTGCGGCGCGGCACGATCACGCTCACGTCGAAGGGCACGACCGGGTAGCGCAGCAACGGCCGGTACTCCGAGGCGTCCGGGCGTCGCGCGGCGAGCAGGGCGCCGAGGTCGAGCTCGGCCGTGGCCGCGCGCCCCTCCACGCCGAACGCGCGCGCCACGCGGGGTGCGACCTCGCCGACGACCGCGAGCCGGCGTCCGTCGACTTCGAAGACGGCCTGTCGGCCCGGGTGCAGCCAGGCGGGCGCGGGCAGCCCCTCCGCGAGGGCTTCGCCCGTCCCCTGGCGCACGCACGCGCCGCCGAGCCCCAGGCGCGCGAGCCAGACGCGCAGGTCCGCGACGAGCGAGAGGAACAGCGCCCCGGCGGCGTCCGCGGCCCGCTCGCGGTCGTACACCCCCGCGGCGACCACCTCCACCTCGGCCGGCGGTCCGCCGGGCCGCGGCACGAAGAGCCGCGCGTGCTCCCAGAGCCGGGCGCTGGCCGTGCGGGCCTGGTTGCGCGCCGCGGCCCGCAAGAGGTCGGCGGCCGTGGAGAGGATGAGCCGGTCCTGGTCCTCGGTGAGGGGGTTTCGCACGGCGAGGTGGCCGGCGGCCCCGAGGCCGAGGGCCTCGGCCTCGCGCGGCCCGTAGAACGAGTAGCTCTTGATCTCGTGGTAGCCGCGCTCCAGCGCCGCCACGGCCAGCGCCCGCAGCGCCGTGCGCTCCGGGCGCGTGCGCTGGGGGACGAGCGCCCCCACCGGGGGCATCGGGAGGATGTCCCCGTAGCCGACGATGCGCCCCACCTCCTCGACCAGGTCCTCGGGCAGGCGCACGTCCTTGGTGGCCCGCCAGGAGGGCACGGTCACCTCGATGTGGCGCCCGCGTTCGGCCAGCCCGAAGCCCAGGGCCTGGAGCACGGCCCGGGTCCGCGGCTCGGGCACGCGCAGGCCGGTGCGCCGGCGCACGAGCGCGGGGTCGAAGCGGATGGTCACGGGCGGGTACGGGCCCGGGTAGGCGTCGGCCACCGGCGCAAGGCAACGCACCGCCGGGTCGTGGGCCAGGAGGAGGTGCGCGTAGCGCGCCGCCGCCCGCGGGGCCAGTTCGGGGTCGAGCGCCTTCTCGTAGCGGCTGGAGGCCTCGGTGCGCAGGCCGTGGCGCCGGGCGCTGCGGCGGACGCGCACCGGGTCGAAGGTGGCCGACTCGAGCAGGATCCGCCGCGTCGTCTCGCCCACCTCGCTCTCGGCCCCGCCCATCACGCCGGCGAGCGCGAGCGGCCGGCGCGCGTCGGCGATCACGAGGTCGGCCGCGTCCAGGGTGCGCGCGACGCCGTCCAGCGTGGTGAACGCCTCGCCGGCGCCGGCCGAACGCACGCGCACCGCGGGCCCCTCCAGGCGGTCCAGGTCGAAGGCGTGCAGCGGCTGGCCGAGTTCGAGGAGGACGAAGTTGGTCAGGTCGACGACCAGGCCGAGGCTGCGCAGCCCGAGCACGCGCAGGCGCCAGCGCAGCGCGGTCGGCGCCGGGCGGTTGGACACGCCCTCGCACACCAGGCCCAGGTAGCGCCGGCAGCCCTGCGGATCCTCGACCGAGACCGGAACCGCGCCCGCGGCCGGCCCGCCGGGCTCGAGGTCAAGGAGCGCCGGGGGCTTGCGGTCGCGGCGCAGCAAGGCGGAGAGTTCGCGGGCGAAGCCTTCGTGCCCCCACAGGTCGGGCCGGTGGGTGAGGCCCGCATTGGCCACCTCCAGCACCACCTCGTCCAGGCCGAGCGCGGCCCCGACGCCCTGCCCGGGAACGGCCGCCGCGGGCAGCGCGAGCAGCCCGGCCGCGTCCTCGCCCAGGTCGAGTTCGGCCGCGGAGGCGAGCAGGCCCGCGCTGGGCACGCCGCGCACCTCGCGCGCGTGCACGGCCTGGCCCCCGGGGAGGGTGACGCCCGGAGGCACCCACGGGGCGAGGAGGCCGGGGACCACGCCCGGCGCGCCGCACACCACGCGCACCGGCTCGGCCGCGCCGACGTCGAGGCGGCACACGGCCAGGGAGTCCGCGCCGGGGTGCGGATCGACCGCCACGACGCGCGCGGCGACCACGCCGCAAAGCCCATCGGCCGGGCGCTCCAGGCGCTCCACCTCCGCGGTGTGGAAGGTGAGGGCCTCGGCGACCTCCTCCGGGCCCAGGCCCTCCAGGTCCACGAGTTCGCCGAGCCAGCGCAGGGAGAGCCTCACGGGGCCGCTCCGGCCGGCGGGCGCAACGGGGGCGTGCGGTCCGACACGGCGCCCCCTAGCCCTCCACCCCGGAGGCGAACTGGCGCAGGAAGCGCAGGTCGCCGCCCATGAGGTGGCGGATGTCCTCGATGCCGTGGCGGAGCATCACGAGCCGGTCGATGCCCATGCCGAAGGCGAAGCCCGACCACTCGCCCGGGTCCACGCCCCCGGCCCGCAGGACGTCGGGGTGCACGAGGCCGCAGCCCAGCAGTTCGAGCCAACGGCCGCGAAAGGTCACGTCGAGCTCGAAGCCCGGCTCCACGAACGGGAAGTAGGAGGGCCGTAGGCGCACCTCGACCTCCTGCTGGAGGATCTCGGCGAGCAGGGTGCGCAACACGAAGAGCATGTGCGCCACGCTCACCTCGCGGTCCACGTAGAAGCCCTCCACCTGGTGGAAGGTGTTCTCGTGCGTGGCGTCCACCTCCTCCTGGCGGAAGACGCGCCCGATGCACACGGCCCGGATCGGCGGGGGCCGGTTCTCCATCAGGCGCACCTGGACGGGGCTCGTGTGCGTGCGCAGGAGGCTGCCGTCGGCCAGCCAGAAGGTGTCCTGCAGGTCGCGCGCCGGGTGGTCCGGGGGGATGTTGAGCGCCGTGAAGTTGTGCCACTCGTCCTCGGCCCAGGGGCCGTCGAGCACCTCGAAGCCCATGCGCAGGAAGGTGTCCTCCACCTGCCGGGCCAGCGTCGTGACCGGGTGCAGGGTGCCGGCCGCGCGCGGGCGCGGCTCCGGCGGGGCCGGCAGCGTCGCGTCGACCCACTCGGTCTCGGCGAGCGCCGCCTCCTGCGCCCCGCGCAGCGCCTCCCGCCGCGCCTCGGCCGCGGCCTCGACGGCGGCGCGGGCGGCGTTGGCCGCCTGCCCGACCGGGCCCCGCTGGTCGGGGGGCAGGCGCCCGATCGCGCGCAGCACCCCCTGCAGCGTGCCCTTGCGCCCCAGGCAGCCCTGGCGCACGGCCTCGACCTCGGCCGCGGTGGCCGCCCGCGCGAGCGCGTCCAGCGCTGCCTTCGCCAGGGCCTCGATCTCGTCGCGCATGACGCCTCGGTGCGATCGCGAAAGCGGGGACGGGACGCCGCCGCCGCCGGCCCCGCCCGCCGGCCCCGTCCGGGGGGCGGCGCGCCTACCTTACGCGCCCGCGGGCGGAAGCGGAACAGTGCCGCGGCGCTCGCGGCTACGCGGCGAGCGCCGCCCGCGCGGCCTCGGCCACCTGGTCGAAGGCCTTGGCGTCGTGGATGGCGAGCTCGGAGAGGCTCTTTCGGTTGAGTTCGATGCCGGCCTTCTTCAGCCCGTTCATGAAGCGGCTGTAGAGCAGGCCGCGCGCCTGGGCCGCGGCGCTGATGCGCAGGATCCACAGGCGGCGGAAGTCGCGCTTGCGCAGACGGCGGTGCGCGTAGGCGTAGTTCCACGCCCGGTGCACCGTCTCCTTCATCACCTTGTACTGGGTGCGGCGCCGGCCCACGAAGCCCTTGGCGGCCTTCATCAGGCGGCGCTTGCGGGCCAGGCGGGCGGGGGTGCAGGTGACGCGGGACATGGCGGGATTCCTTCCCCCGACGGGCCCGTGCGGGCCGCCGGGACGCGGGGCTCGCGGCCTAGGCGCCCATCAGGCGACGCATGTTCGTGGCCTGCTTGCCGCCGATCAGGTCGCCCTTGCGCAGGCGCCGCTTGCGCTTGCTGTCCTTCTTGGAGAGCAGGTGGCTGGTGCCGGAGGAGCCCAGCGGGCGCACCTTGCCCGACTTGGTCAGGCGGAAGCGCTTGGCGACCGACTTGCGGGTCTTCATCTTGGGCATGGCGGGCCTTCCTTCCGGCGGCCGGGTCGGCCCCGCGCGGGGCCGGCGCCCCGGGGGACCCACGGGGCGCGCCGGTCGAAACCGTGCCTTCCCGGGCCGAACGCGGCAGGGTAGAGGGCCCCGCGCGGCCGTCAAGGCGCGCGCCGGGCGCACGGGCGTCCGGGGCGCCCGCGCCCCGCGCCGGGGCCCGCAGGCTCCCCGGGGGCGCTCGGGGGCTTGGGGCCCGGTCGGCGCCCGGCCGCGGGTCCGTAGGCGCGGCTCTCCGCCCCTACCGCTTGCCCAGGAGCATGGTCATGCGCTTGCCCTCGATGCGCGGGGGCTGCTCGACCTTGGCGATGTCCTCGAGGGCCTTGGCCACCTCTTCGCAGTGCTTGATGCCCAACTCCTGGTGGGCCATCTCGCGGCCCCGGAAGAGGATCATCAACTGGACCTTGTCGCCCCGCTCCAGGAAGTCGCGCGCCATCGCCACGCGGATCTCCAGCATGTGCGGGTCGGTCTTGGGGCGCAGGCGCACCGTCTTGACCTTCTGGCGGTGCTGGCGCGCCTTGGCCTCGTGGGCCTTCTTGTTCTGTTCGTACTTGTAGCGCCCGTAGTCCATGATCCGGCACACGGGCGGCCGGGCCTTGGCGTTGACCTCCACGAGGTCCAGGCCGCGTTCCACGGCCATCGCCAGGGCCTGCTCCGTGGGCACCAGCCCCACCCGCTTGCCTTCGTCGTCCACCAACATCACCTGGCGGATGGTGATTCGTTCATTCACCCGCGGCCCGGTGTCTCGGGGCAGGGACCGGTCAAAGCTTCGACGACGAATGGGCGGGACCTCCAGGGGGGTTGGACGCCGGGCTCGACGGCCCGGCGCCGGGATGCCGTAGGGTGCCATGGATGGGCGACTGGCGCAGCCGGAAACCGGCCGTTGGCAGGCCCGGCCCCGCGGCGGCCCCGCCGTCCCCGACCGGCCGGGCGCCCCCCTGGGCTACGCCCGGCGCTCGATCTCCGTCTTCACGCGCCCGAGGAAGTCCTGAAGGGGCATGGGGCCGAGGTCCTCGCCGCCTCCCCGTCGCACGGCCACCTGGCCGGACTCGGCCTCGCGCCCCCCCACCACCAGCAGGTAGGGCACGCGCTCCAGCGTCGCGTCGCGGATCTTGGCGCCGATCTTGTCGCCGCGCAGGTCGACCTCGGCCCGCAGGCCGGCGGCCTCCAGGCGCGCCAGGACCTCCCGGGCGTAGGCGCCGTGGGCTTCGGTGATGGAGAGCACCTTCGCCTGGACCGGCGCGAGCCAGGTCGGGAACCGTCCGGCGTGGTGCTCGATGAGCACGCCGATCAGGCGCTCGAAGCTCCCCAGGATCGCCCGGTGGATCATCACCGGGCGGTGGCGGTTTCCGTCCCGGCCCGTGTATTCCAGGCCGAAGCGCTCGGGCATGGAGAAGTCGACCTGGATGGTGCCGCACTGCCAGGTGCGCCCGATGGCGTCGGTGACGTGGAACTCGATCTTCGGCCCGTAGAAGGCCCCCTCGCCGGGGTGCAGGTCGAAGGGCATCCCGGCGGCGCGCAGCGCGTCGCCCAGCGCCGCCTCGGCCAGGTCCCAGGACTCGGGCGACCCCATCGCCTTGGGCGGGCGGGTGGCGAGCTTCACCCGGACCTCGGAGAGCGGGAAGCCGATCGGCGGGTAGACGGCCTGGAGCATCGCGATCATGTCCGCGATCTCGGCCTGGAGCTGCGCGGGCTCGCAGTAGACGTGGGCGTCGTCCTGCGCCATCGCGCGCACGCGCAGCAGGCCGTGCAGCGTGCCGCTCAACTCGTTGCGGTGCAGCGGGCTGAACTCGGCCAGCCGCAGCGGCAGTTCCCGGTAGGAGCGCGGCCGGCTGGCGTACACCAGGCAGGTGCCCGGGCAGTTCATCGGCTTGACCGCGAAGGAACGGCCCTCGATCTCCAGGAAGTACATGTTCTCGCGGAAGTGTTCGTAGTGGCCGCTGCGGCGCCACAGTTCGTCGGAGAGCAGGATCGGGGTCTTCACCTCGCCGTAGCCGCGGGCCGCGAGTTGCTCGCGCAGGAGGCGCAGCAACTCGTTGTAGACGACCACGCCCTTGGGGTGCCAGAAGGGGAAGCCCGGGCCTTCGGGCTGCAGCGAGAAGAGGTCCATCTCGCGGCCGATGCGGCGGTGGTCGCGCAGGCGGGCCTGCTCCAGGCGTTCGAGCCAGGCGTCCAGTTCGGCCCGGGTGAAGAAGCAGGTGCCCCGGATCCGCTGCATCGGCACGCCCGCGGCGTCCCCGCGCCAGTAGGCGCCGGAGACGGAGAGCAACTTGAGGTGCTCGAGCCAGGAGGTGTCCGGCAGGTGCGGCCCCTCGCACATGTCGGTGAAGGGCGGCGAGTCGTAGAAGGTGATCTCCTCCTCCGGGATCTCGTCCACGTGCGGGACCTTGAGCGCGTAGCCGGCCTCGGCCAGGCGCCGCTTGGCGCCCGCGCGGTCGGTGGCCACGCGGCGGTAGGGCCGGCGCTGGCGGGCGATCTCGCGCATCCGGGCCTCGATGCGGGGGAGATCCTCCTCGGTGATGGGCTGCGGGGTGCGCAGGTCGTAGTAGAAGCCGTCCTCCGTGGCCGGGCCGAAGCCCAGGTCGGTGCCCGGGAACAGCTCGGTGACCGCCATCGCCAGGAGGTGCGCGGCGCTGTGGCGCAGCACCTCCAGGGCCTCGGGATCCTTCGGGGTGAGGAGCCGGAACGGGCCGCCTTGGCGCAGCGGGCGCGAGAGTTCGACGACCTCGCCGTCGACCACCGCCGCCACGGCGGCGCGCGCCAGGCCCGCCCCGATGGCGGCGGCCACCTCGCCCGGCGTGGTGCCCGCGGGGACCTCGCGGGTCGAGCCGTCGGGCAGGCGGAGGGTGAGCGGGGCGGGCATGGCGGGTCCTCGGAGGGGGGACGAACGGGAGCGGAAGGGTACGGGGAGGGAGGGCGCGGGCAGGAGCGGTCGTCCGGCAGGCCACGCCGCGGGTCGCAGGCCGCCTGCGGCGCGGCCCAAGGGGGGACGCCCGGCGGGTCCGCGCGAGGCGGGCGCGCGCGGCGCGCACCCACGCTACCGCGCCCCGGTCCGGGCGGTCAGGGCGTTCGCGGGCGCTCGCGCTGCCCGGCCGCCTGCTTGACCACGCCGGCCAGGATCCACGAGGCGCGCTCGCGCAGGGGCCCCTGGCCGTGGACCAGTTCCTGCATGGCCCCCATCACCGGGGGCCCGATCGCAACCAGGACGCGGGCGATGGGCGTGTCCAGTTGCTCGGGCGTGGAGGGGATGGCCTCGCCGCGCACGGGGTAGGCGTAGGCCCCTCCGGCGGTGTGGCGCAGGATGCCGTCGGCCCAGGCGGCGGCGAGGGGATCCGCGGCGTTTCCGAGCGGGAAGCGGATCTCCTCGCGCAGGGGCTTGCCCAGGCGTCGGATCAGTTCCACGCGCCCGTTCACGACCAGCGCCAAGCCCCGGCCCTGGTGGGCCTTGGTGAACGACTCGAAGTCGTCCTGGCGGTTGGGCCGAACGCGCAGCACCAGGAACTGGTCGCGGCGGTCCGGATCGACCCCCACCTGCACGTCGAAGGCGTCGCGTCCGAAGCGCAGGCCTTCCCGCGGGCTCTCGCGCAGCAGCACCGGCACGGGCGGTCCCTGCGGCGTCGCCGGCCGCATCAGCGCGGCCCGAAACGGCGGTTCTGCCGGGAGGTACGGACGCCGCGCGCCCAGGGCCCGGGCGAGCAGGGCGTGCTCGCGCTCCAGCAGCGCGCGCCAGGCGTCGGGGTCGGCGGGCCCGAGCGGCGCGAGGTCCGCCGGCAGTTCCCCCGGCGGCGGCACGTGGAGCATCAGGTCCACGGTGCCGGGTTCGGACCCCACGTGGGCTCCCCGTTCGAGCCAGGCCTGCGCCTCGGCCGGGCCCAGGAATGCCCCGCCCGCGTCGCGCGGGCGGTCCACGCTGACCAGGATGGCGGACCGCCGGCTCTCGACGCGCAGCGCGGCGCCGAGGTAGCCGTTGGCGGTGAGGCGCTCGGCCAGGATCGCGCCCAGGCGCGCCAGTTCGTCGGAGTGGCGTTCCGGGGGGACGGCGGTGAGGTCGACGTGAAAGCGCAGGTAGTCGTGGAGCGGGTCCAGGCGTTCCTCGGCGAGCGCGCGCACCAGCCGGGGGACGACCACCTCGGGCTTGCGCCGGCCCATGTCGGCGATCAGCGCGATGATCTCGCCGCTCTTCTCGGCGTCGGCGGTCGCCAGGCGCTCGAGTTGGAGATCCAGCGTCTCGGCCAGCGAACCGTGGGCCGGTCCCTGGCCACAGGCCGCGAGGCCGGCCGCCCAGAGGAGGACGAGCAGGGGGGCCCCGCGCCGGGCCGCGGGCGCGGCCGGCCGGGGCGGGGCGGCGCGAACGCCCGGCGGAACGGGGTCAGGGCGCGGCATGGGGCCCCCCATCATCCGCGAAGGCGGCGGGGGCGCCAGCCCCCGGCGCTGGCCGGGGGGCCTCGGGCAGCCAGGCCATGTGCAGGTCGGCGAGTTGGCGCGCGTCCACCTCCGCCGGCGCGCGGCACATGAGGTCGGTGGCGGCCAGGGTCTTCGGAAAGGCGATCACGTCCTGGATCCCGGCCCCGCCGAGGAGACACATGACCAGCCGGTCCAGGCCGATGGCGAAGCCTCCGTGCGGCGGCGTGCCGTACCGCAGCGCCTCCACGAACCAGCCGAAGCGCTGTTCGACCTGCACGGGGTCCAGGCCCAGCAGGTGGAACACCGCTTCCTGCACGTCCTGGCGGTGGATGCGGATGCTGCCCCCGGCCGCCTCCTCGCCGTTGAGCACGAAGTCGTAGGCCTGGGCGGTCATGGCCGCGAGGCGCTCGGCCGGCACGGAGCCCGGCTCGCGGTGGTGCTGGAGCAGCACCGGGAGGTCGGCCGCCGACGGGGCCGTGAAGGGGTGGTGGGCCGCCTCGAAGCGGCCCTCCTCGGCGTTGAAGAGGACCAGGGGGAAGCCGGTCACCCAGAGCGGGGCGTCCGCGGCCTCGTCCACCAGGCCGAGCCGGCGGCCGAGCCGCTGGCGCAGGGCGCCCAGGACCCGGAACACGAGTCCCGCGGGGCCGGCCAGGACCAGGAGCAGGTCGCCCTCGCCCAGGCCGGCCGCCGCCGCGAGGCGCCCGCCGGGAGCCGTTCCCAGGTGCCGGGCGAGCGGGCCCGCCAGCCCGTCCGGGCCGCGGCGCACCCAGGCGAGGCCCCCGGCCCCGAGCGCCCGGGCCTCCTGCTCCAGGGCGTCGATCTCCTTGCGCGCCAGCCGCGCGCCCCCGGGGACGCACAGGCCCTTCACGCGCCCGCCCGCGGCGAGCGCGGCGTCGAAGAGGCCCAGGCCGAGCGCGCCCGCCGCGGGCCCCAGTTCGACCAGTTCGAGCGGGTTGCGCAGGTCGGGCTTGTCGCTGCCGTAGCGCTCCAGCGCCTCGGCGTAGGAAAGGCGCCTGAGCGGCAGCGCCGGCCGGTGGCCGCGGAAGGCCTCGAGCAGGTCGGCCACCACCGGCTCCAGGATCCCCAGCACGTCCGCTTCGGTCACGAAGGAGGCCTCGACGTCCACCTGGGTGAACTCCGGCTGCCGGTCGGCCCGCAGGTCCTCGTCGCGGTAGCAGCGCGCCACCTGGTAGTAGCGGTCCTGCCCGCCCACCATCAGCAACTGCTTGAAGAGCTGCGGGGACTGGGGCAGCGCGTAGCAGGTGCGCGGGTGCACGCGGCTGGGCACGAGGTAGTCGCGCGCCCCTTCGGGGGTCGAGCGGATCAGCGTGGGCGTCTCGAACTCCAGGAAGCCCTGGGCCTCGAGCCCCCGGCGGATCATCCCGACCACGCGGGCGCGGGCCTCGAGCGTGCGGGTGAGTCCCGGGCGGCGCAGGTCGAGGTAGCGGTGCCGCAGCCGGACCTCGGCCCCCACCTCGGCGCGTTCGTCGATGGGGAAGGGCGGCGTGCGCGCCTCGGAGAGCACCTCGAGGGCCCCGGCCCCCACCTCGATGTCGCCCGTGGGCAGGCGCGGGTTGCGGGCCTCCGGGGGGCGCGGCACCACGGTGCCCTCCACGCGCACGACCCACTCGGGCCGAAGGCGCTGGGCCTGGGCGAGCAGGGGGCCGTCGGCGTCGCCGCGGAACGTGACCTGGGTGAGGCCGTAGCGGTCGCGCAGGTCGACGAAGAGCACGCCGCCCTGGTCGCGCAGCGAGTGGACCCAGCCGCACAGCGCCACGCGCTGGCCCTGGTCGGCGGCGCGCAGCGCGCCGCAGGTGTGGGTGCGGTATCCGGTTCGCATCGCTCGGCCTCGGGGGAAGCCGGTCACTCTACCGCTCGCGGGCCGGGCGCGAACCTCCGTCCGCCGGGCCGGACCCCGGCGCGGCGGCCCCGGCGCCGGCGGCCCGGCCCCAAGGCGCCGGGCCATCAGAGGATGTAGCGCCCGAGGTCCTGGTCGCCGAGCAGGTCCCCGAGGCGCGCGCGCACGAAGGCGGCGTCCACGCGGACCCGCTCGCCGCGCCGGCCGGGGGCGTCGAAGGACACCTCCTCGAGCACGCGCTCCAGCACGGTGGCCAGGCGCCGCGCCCCGATGTCCTCCAGCGTCTCGTTGGCCTGCGCCGCGGCGCGGGCCAGCGCCGCCACGCCGTCGGGGCTGAATTCGAGGTCCACGCCTTCGGTGGCCAGCAACGCCACGGCCTGACGCGTGAGGGAGTTCTGCGGCTCGGTGAGGATGCGCACGAAGTCGGCCTCGCCCAGGGCGGCGAGCCGCACGCGGATGGGCATCCGCCCCTGCAACTCCGGGAGCAGGTCGGACGGCTTGGAGAGGTGGAAGGCCCCGGCGCCGATGAAGAGGATGTGGTCGGTGCGCACGGGGCCGTGGCGCGTGGCCACGGTCGTGCCCTCGACCAGCGGCAGCAGGTCCCGCTGCACGCCCTCGCGGCTCACGTCGGGTCCGTGGCCGGCGCTGCGCCCCGCGATCTTGTCGATCTCGTCCAGGAACACGAGCCCCGGGCAGGAAGGCATCGCCCAGCAGGGCGAGCACGGCGAGCCAGACCAGCCCGCCCAGCGCGCCGGTCACCAGCCCCCACAGCAACGACCACTGGTTGCCGTCGAAGCGCGACTGCGAGCGCAGGAAGCGCGCGTTGCGCGCCGCGTACCAAGCCC
>JAPKHB010000340.1 GCA_026647295.1 Planctomycetota bacterium
GGCCTCGACATCCCGGACGTCCCCTTGCAGCCGCCGAAGCACCGGCTCGGCCACCTCGCCCGCTACCTCACGGCCGCGCGCCTCTATCGCCCCGAGCTCGCGCAGGCGCGGGGCGTCGCGGAGGTAGCGCGTGCGGACGAAGACGGGCGTGTCAGGCGCGTGGCGGCGCGCCGCAGCGACCCGCGCCACTACCTCGTCCTGGGGGAACTGAACGTGCGGCCGTCCGTGGGGTACCTGACCAAGGTGCGCCGCACCGCGGCCGACGGGGGAGGGGCCCGCCATGAGTGAGTCCGGCACCCGGGTCGCGGGGGGGGTCGAGGCCGGGGCGGTTCCGCGCCCCCCGGCGACGGCGCCGCCGCTGACCAGCGAACTCGTGGCGATCCCGCGTTCGCTGGCGGACGTCACCCGCGACATCGCCCGCCCGCTGGAGGGCCGCCCGACGGCCCTGTGGTACCTGGGCCTGCTCGTCTCGGGCACGATGCTCCTCGCGGGGCTCCTGGCCATCGGCTACCAGGTCATGACCGGGATCGGGACCTGGGGCCTCAACCCCACCGTGGGGTGGGCCTTCGACATCACGAACTTCGTCTTCTGGATCGGCATCGGCCACGCGGGCACGCTGATCTCGGCCGTCCTGTTCCTGTTCCGCCAGCGCTGGCGCACCTCGGTCAACCGTTCGGCCGAGGCCATGACGATCTTCGCCGTGATGTGCGCGGGGCTCTTCCCGCTGATCCACATGGGCCGCCCCTGGCTGGCCTTCTGGGTCGGCCCCTACCCCAACACCCGGGGGCCCTTGTGGGTCAACTGGCGCTCGCCCCTGCTCTGGGACGTGTTCGCCATCAGCACCTACTTCCTGATCTCGCTCACCTTCTGGTTCGTGGGCCTGGTGCCCGACTTCGCCACCCTGCGCGACCGCGCGACGGGGGCCGTGCGCCGGGCCGTGTACGGCGTCCTCTCGCTGGGCTGGAACGGGAGCACCCGGACCTGGCACCGCTACGAACTGGTCTACCTGCTGCTGGCGGGCCTGGCCACCCCGCTGGTGTTCTCGGTGCACACCATCGTGAGCTTCGACTTCGCGACCTCCGTGATCCCGGGGTGGCACACGACGATCTTCCCGCCCTACTTCGTGGCGGGCGCCATCTTCTCGGGCCTGTCCATGGTCCTCACCCTGATGCTGGTGGCCCGCAAGGTCATGCGGCTGGAGGCGTACATCACGCAGCGGCACGTGGACGCCATGTGCAAGCTGATCCTGGGCACCGGCGGCATCGTGGCGCTGGCGTACGCGACCGAGTTCTTCATCGCCTGGTACTCCGGGAACCCGTACGAGCGGTTCGTGTTCATGAACCGGGCGATGGGGCCCTTCGCCTGGGCCTACTGGATCATGGTCACCTGCAACGTGGTCGTGCCCCAGCTCTTCTGGTTCCGCCGGATCCGGGGGAAGGTGCTGGCCGTCTTCGTCCTGTCCCTGCTCATCAACGTGGGCATGTGGTTCGAGCGCTTCGTGATCATCGTGACCTCGCTCCACCGCGACTTCCTGCCCTCGTCCTGGGCGACCTACCGCCCGACCCTGATCGAGATCCTGACGCTCGTCGGGTCGTTCGGGCTCTTCTTCACGCTGTTCCTGCTCTTCTGCCGCTTCCTGCCGGTGATCGCCATCGGCGAGGTCAAGGGCGTGCTGGCGCACGGCGCCGCAAAGGACGGTGAGGCATGACGCCGCGCTTCGTGATCGCCTCGTTCCTGCGCGAGGCCGACGTGCTCGCCGGCACCCGCGCGGCGCGCGCGGCCGGGTACGAGGTCGTGGACGTGTACACGCCCTACGCCGTGCACGGCCTCGACCAGGCCCTGGGCGTGCGCCCGTCCCGACTCGGCGTCGCCTGCTTCCTGTTCGGGCTGCTGGGCGTGGCCGGCGCCCTGTGGCTCCAGGTCTGGACGAGCGCGGTCGACTGGCCCATCAACGTGGGCGGCAAGCCCTACGACAGCCTCCCGGCCTTCATCCCGGTCACCTTCGAGATCTGCATCCTGTTCGCGGGCCTGGGCGTCGTCCTCACCCTGTTTGCGCGCGCGGGCCTTCGGCCCGGCCGCACGCCGCGGGCCTGGGCGCCGGGGGCCACGGACGACCGCTTCGTGCTGGTGGCGCGGCTGACCAGCGCCGTCCACGACACCGCGCGCCTGACCCACCTGCTGCGCGGGCACGGGGCCGTGGACCTGGCCGAGCGCATCGGAGAGGAGGAGCGGTGAGGCGCATCCGCCCCCTGGAGGGGTTCTTCCTGCTCGTGATCCTCTCGGGCGCGGCCGGCCACTGGGCGCTTACCAGCGACCCCCGGCAGCGCCACGTGGAGTTCCTGCCCGAGATGGTGTACGGCGCGGCCTACGAGGCGCAGGACCCCAACCCCGTGTTCCCGGACGGACGCACCCAGCAGGTGCCGCCGCCCGGCACGATCGCCCGCGGCCACGCCCCGCTGCGCGTGGGCGACCGGCTGCTTTCCGACGGGACGACCCCCTGGGAGCGGCTGGACGCCGCCGAACGGGCGGCCTGGGACGCGCTGGTCGACCCGTGGCACGGTGAGGCGCTCGACCCGGGCCGGGAAGCCGCGCTCGTGGCGCGCGGCTCGGCCGTGTTCCAGGTGCAGTGCGCCGTCTGCCACGGACCCGGAGGCCTGGGCGACGGCCCGGTCACCCGGCGCGGCGTGCCCCCGCCGCCGTCGCTCAAGGCGGAGGCGGCGCTGAACATGAGCGACGGGCAGATGTTCCGAGTCATCACCCACGGCCGGGGCAACATGGCCCCCTATGCCGCGCAGGTGGGAAGGGAGGACCGATGGCTGGTCATCCGCTACATCCGGTCGTTGCAGCGCCTCCCCTGAATCCGCCGGCCTTCGGGCCGCTGCCGGCGCGTTGGGCGCGCGGGCTGCTGCTCGCCGCCGCGGTGGGGGTGGCCTTCACCCTGCTCGGGTGGGGCGTGGCGCACACGCGCACCGCGGCGGGCCTGCTGCTCGCCGCCAACTACACGCTGGGCATGGGGCTCGCCGCCCTGTGCTTCCTCGTGCTGGTCAACGTCACCGGGGGGCGCTGGGCGACGGCGCTGCGACGGGTGCCCGAAGCCCTGGCGGGGACGCTGTGGCTGGGGGGCGTCCTCGTGCTGCTCTCCTTCACCGGGATCGGCGTCCTGTACGAGTGGAGCCACGCCGACGTGGTCGCCGGCGATCCCCTGCTCCAGGCCAAGCAGGGCTGGCTCGACGTCGGCGGGTTCGTGTTCCGGGGCGCGGTGTTCCTCGCCGTGTGGTGGCTGTTCGCGGCGGCGCTCAGGCGCCACAGCCTGCGCCAGGACGAGGCCCCGGGCCCCGCCCCCAGCCGCCGGCGCCTGGTGCTCTCGGCGGCCTTCCTCCCGGTGCTCGCGGTCACCTTCAGCCTGGCGACCTTCGACTGGCTGATGTCGCTCGCGCCGCACTGGTTCAGCACGGTGTTCGCACTCTACAACTTCGCGGGGATGTTCACCGCGGGCCTGGGCGCGCTGCTCGTGCTGACGATCGTCCTGCGGCGCCTGGGGCCGCTCGCGGGGCTGGTGCGCGACGACCACCTCCACGACCTGGGCAAGCTGGCCTTTGGCTTTGCGACCTTCTGGGCCTACCTGTGGTTCTGCCAGTACATGCTGATCTGGTACAGCAACATCCCCGAGGAGACCACCTGGTACGTCGCGCGCGGCGCCGGCGCGTAGGTCTTGGTCGAGGCGGTCGCCGGGAACAGGCCGCGCCGCGGCGTCGCGTCCTGGCGCTCGATGTCGCGGCGATCGGCGGCGCGGCGCGCGGGCGGCGGAACGAATTCCGCGCGCGCGCAGTAGGCGGACAGCGCCGGGCGCGCCACCTCGGCTGCGACGGACTCCGCGAAGGTGAGCAGGTGCAGGCGATGCCCGGCAGCGTGCGCGCCGCGCATCAACCCGCTGGTGCGCAGCGATCCCCCGGCGTGGGCCGGCTC
>JAPKHB010000341.1 GCA_026647295.1 Planctomycetota bacterium
CGGCAAGACCGCTTTGCCGCCCTGGCCCCCCTGGCGGCCGTTCTTTTGTTCATGGCGGCCATCGTGGCGGCGTTCTGGTACCTGCGCGTGGAAGAAGGCGAGCGCGAGCAGGAGGCGCTGCGCCGCGCGGCCGGCCCGGCCGCGGGTCCGAAGGTGGAGTGGTACAAGCGCCGGTAGCGGCCCGGGCCCGGCGGGCCCTCGGGATCCCCCGCCCGCCCGGGTAGGCTGGGGCGGGGCGGAAGATCCCGGTCGACCCTTGGAGTCCAGATGTCCCGCGCCCTCCTGATCGTGCTGGTCCTTGGTGCCGTGGTCGGCGCCTACGTGCTCTTCACCGGGGCCGGGGACACCGTCCCGGAACCGCGCGACGCGGACGCCCCCGCGGCGCCCGGCACGCAGGATCCCGCCGCCGCGGGGCTCGATCCCGTGCGTCCGCCCGAGGAGTCCGCCGAGCCCGAGCTGCCCGGTTTCCAGGAGCCGGCGGCGCCGTTTGCCGCGCTCATGGTGACGCGCCGGCCGACCTCCTGGAACAAGCTCGTCGAGATGGCGCTGCGCGACACGCAGGACCTTTCCTACGCGGTCTGGCACGTCGGCGACGTCGGCGGTCCGGAGTCCCTGGGCGGACAGGCCGGCGCGCGCCGGGGGCTGCCCGCGCTCTCGGGCCCGCCGCAGAGCGCCTGGCTGGAGGCGCAGGACGTCCGCGTGCTGATCGTCGACGAACTGGACCCGCACGCGCTGCCCGACGCCTTCTGGGCAGGGGTCTCCGACCGCGTGCGCCGCGGGGTGATGGGCCTCCTGTTCCGCCCGGGGTGGCCCTACGGCGCGGGCAATGAGCCGCTGCAGGCCCACCCGGCGCTCTCCCACCCGACCTTCTCGGCGCTCCTTCCCGTCGAGCGCGCCGCCGAGCTGGCCGGCGAGCCCGTCCCCGGCGTGTTCACCCAGGGCCGGCCGCTGCACCTTACGGGCGAGGGGCTGCGCCACGCGGCCTCCCGCCTGGTCCCCACGCCCGATCGCAGCGCGCAACTCTGGCGCGAGGTGGACCAGGGGCCGCACGCGCTCCGGCCCAAGTTCGTGTACCCGGTGCTCAAGACCCGCGCCGACGCCCGCGTCCTCATCGAGGTCCCCGCCGAGGGCGCGGAATACTGGCCCGCGCTCGTGGCGAGCGAGGCCACCGGGCGCGTGCTCTGGCTCGGCCTGCGGGACTTCGGCCAGGAGGCCTACAAGGTGTCCCGGCACCAGGGCGTGATGGCGACGCTCATCAACCACTGGCTCCTGTGGCTGGCCGGCCAGAGCGCCTAACCCCCCTCGATTGACCGTACGGAGCCAGCCTCCGGTGCATCATTCGAGGCGCTCTTCCTTGCGCGCCGCCCGCGCACGCTCCTGGATCCGGGCCCACAAGGCCGCGTCGCCCACCAGGCGCGCGAGGAAGGGATCGCGCTCCAGGAGCGGACGCAGGGCGCGGTCCCAGGTGAGCGCCTCGACCAGCGCCGCCGCCGCTTCGCCGCGCCGTCCGAGCGCCTCCAGGATCTGCGCCAGGTGCCAGTGCAGCACGCCGCTGCCGTCGGGCGTGAGCCGTCCCGTCGCCAGCCGCGGCGCGAGCACGGCGTACCCTTCGGCCGGCTGGCCGCGCAGGAGGAGGACGTAGGCGAGCGTGTCGGCCGTGTGCCGCGCCGGTCGGTCTCCGACGCGCACCTCGAGCTGCACCGCGCGCCGCGCCGCCGCCTCGACGAGCGGGAGTCCGACCCGTCCGAGCGCGGCGTACCACGCGACGACGTTGAGCACGCCCGGGTCGGACCCCGCGCGCGCCAGCCCCTGCTGCAGCAGATCCAGTGCGACGGCCTCTTCTCCGCGTGCCTGCGCCCGGGCGGCGCGGATCGCGTCCAGGGTCGCGCGTTCGTGCGTCCAGGTGCCCGGCTCGGCGTCGTCCGCGGCCTGCCGTGCGACGATGCGTACCAACGCTTCCTGGCCCGCAGCGGCTTCTTCCCAGCGCCCCTCCAGCGTGGCCTGGTCCACCTCGCGGCGCAGCACCTGGTAGTCGTGGGGCCCTTCGATGGGCGAGAGCGGGCGCATCGCGCGGCCGACCGCCTCGGCGGTCCGGGGCATGGCGCCGGTGGCCTCGTGACGCAGCGCGAGCGCCAGGCGCATGAGGTAGAGGTCTGGGAACAGGAACAGCGCGCCCGGTGCGCGCGCGTCGCGCAGCGCCCGCTCGAAGGCCGCCGCGAGCGTCTCGTCGCCCAGCACGCGCAGCGGGCTGAACATCTCGTACACCCCGACCGGGATGCCCAGGAAGTGGACCGCGCCGCGCTCGTCGCACTGCGCGCGCACCGCCAGCCGCGCCGGCACCCGGCCCGCCGCGTCGGCGGTGGGCGCCGCGCTGCCGAGCCCGGCCTCGTGCAGTACCCGGCGGGACTGCACGCCCAGACGCGGGTCGAGCAACATGCTCACCAGGCTCAGGATCGTGGTGGGGTCCCGGGTGTGGGCGATGCCCCGCACGAGCGCCATCACGCGTTCCGTGCGCGCGCGCGTGGCCACGGCCTGCCCGGGGGCCGAGGGAAACGCCCAGTCCTCTGCGAGGAGCGGCTCGAATTCGCGGGTGAGCGCCTCCAACAGCACCGCCGCCACGTCAGGTCCCGCGCCCTCGCCGACGGCGGCCGCGAGGTACACGCGCAACTCGTGCTCCTCGACGCCCACGGCCGGGGCGGCCTCGTCGGGTGCGGTGGGGGCGTAGCGCAGCCAGCGCATCAGGTCCCAGCGGGTGGGCTCCGAGAGCCGGCCGATGAGCCGTTCGGCGGCGTGCGCGCGTACCGCGGGCTCCACTTCGGGGTCCTTGGCGAGCCGCGTGAAGGCGGGCTCCACACGGGTCCAGTCGTGGTAGGCGAGCGTCTCGATCAGCCCGAGCGCCTGCTCTCGGGCCGCGGCGTCCGCGCGCGCAAGTGGCACGGTGCCTTCGAGGAGGGCCAGCAACTCGGCGGTGAAGTCCGGGGCGTTCGGGTGACGCAGGGCCTGCACCGCATTGCGCCGCAGGTCCGGGTCCTCACCGGCCAGGAGGCGTCGCCAGAAGGCCTCGATCTCGGCGTCGCGATGGCCCCAGCGGCCGGAGAGCACGGTGGCCACCTCGTGGTCCATCCGCCGACCGGGCGCCCGGGCGAGGCGTTCGAGCGCGAAGTCCACGGCCTGTGGCCCGGCGGGCCCGCGCGCGTCCTGGAGTTGGCGCAGGCACGTGAGCCGGATCGAGTCGGTGGCGAAGGCGTCCCACCGCTCGCGGACGAAGGCGACGCCAGCCGGCGGATCGAGCACGAGGAGGGCGCGCAACACCCCCTGCACCTCCAGCGGCGCGCGGGCCCGGGGCGCAAAGGCGTCGAGCAGGGCTCGGGCGGCCGGCGTTCGCAGGGCGGGTTGGCGCTCGAACTGGGCCAGCGCGGCCTCGCGCAGGAGGGGGCGCGGGTCCTCGAGCGCCCGCGCGACCAGGGCCACGGCGTCAACCCCATTCTGCGCCACCAGTGCGGCCAGCCGGTCGTGCGGCCGTTCGGCGTGCTCGAAGAGGTCCGCGACCAGGGCCGCGCGCGCCGTCGGCTCGGCGCGCCGCTCGAGCACGTCCAGCGCGTAGCTGCGCAGGGCGTTGTCGGGGTGGGGCAGCAGACCGCATAGCAGCGTGACGGCTTGGGCGTCGGGCTCGCCTTCGAGCGCCAGCACGACGTCGATCTTGACGCTCACCGGGTCGACGCCCGCCAGCAGATCCCGGGCGAGGTCGAGGTCGCCCACCCGGCCGAAGTCGCGCAGCGTGCCCACGGCCGCCGCACGGATCCAGGGGGCGTGGGGCTGGGCGCCCACCGGCGCGCTGGGGGCGGTGGCGCGCAGGAGGCCGTGCACGGCGGGCAGGCCCAGTTCCACCCCGAGTTCGCGAAGCAGGATCAGGCCGGCGCGGGGGTCGGCGAATGCTCCGGAGAGCAGGCGTTGGCAGACCG
>JAPKHB010000342.1 GCA_026647295.1 Planctomycetota bacterium
GGTGCACCTGCGGCTCGCCGCCGCCGCGGGCGCGCAGCTCGAGGACCTGGGCGCCGGCGATCAGCGGCAGGGCGGCCAGGAAACTCAAGCGGAAGGCCGTCGCCGGCGCGAAGCCCGCGAGGAGCGCCGCGGCGATCGTGGCGCCCGAGCGGCTCACCCCCGGCAGGATGGCCAGCGCCTGGAGCGCGCCCACGAAGAGCAGGGGCCAAAGCGCCAGCCGCCCACCCGGCGCGAGCGGGCGGGCGGGCGCCCGGCGCCTGCGGGGGAGCCAGAGCAGCACCGCCGTGAGCAGCCAACCGGCCCCGGCGATCGGTGCGTGGTCGAAGAGCCCCGCGGCCCCGCCGACCTTGAGCGCGAGCCCGACGGCGCCGGCGGGCAGGCAGGCGACGAGCACGGCCAGGAGCGGCACGCGCTCCGGCGGCGGCCCGGCCGCGGGGCGGCGGGGCCAGACCAGGCCGAGGGCCAGGGCCAGCAGCGAGGCCAGGTGCAGCAGCACGAACAGCGCCTGGCGCTCGGCGCCGTGCACCTCGAGGGCCAGCAACTCGGAGGCCACCAGGAGGTGGCCCGAGCTCGACACCGGCAGGAACTCCGTGAGCGCCTGGAGGGTGGCGAGCGCGAGGGCTTCGAAGAGATCCACGCGCGCGGCCTCCCGTCCGGAGCCGCTACCGCCCCTTCACGCGCCGGCACCGCTCGCAGGTCGCGCACCAACCCTCGGGCACGAACACGCCCTCGAGGTCGAAGACCGGCGCGGCGGCGGGCTTGGCGCGCAGCGTGCCGGGCGGAGGGCGGGGACCCAGCAGGGGGTGGCCGCGCACCACCAGGGCCTGGCCGTCGGTGACCGTGGTCCCGCCGACGGCCTGCCAGTGCATGAGGTAGCCGCCGCCGGCGGTGGGGCAGGCCGTGCTGGTCCCGCTGGCGGGGCACTCGGCCGTGTCGTCGATGAAGTCGTGTTGGCCGTCCTGCTCGACCGTGTGCCAAAGGCCCACGAAGTGGCCGATCTCGTGGGCCGCGACCAGCGCGCTCAAGTTCACGTTGCTGCTCGAGTACTTGGCCATCACCCCGCTCAACTCGGTCCCGTTGGCCGCGGGCCCTCCGATCGTGGCCGCGACGCCGAGCACGCCCGAGCCTAGGGCGGTGTTCACGAAGAAGAGGTTGAGGCGCGTGTCCTGGGCGGCCGCCGAGAGCTGGAGCAACTCGGCGAACTCGGCGTCCGAGGTCACGTCGTCGTAGGCCGGGTCGGAGATGTCGTAGTACGCGACCGAGCCGAGGCGGATCCCCTGCGGGGTCAGGATGGCGTCGACGCCCGACAGCACGCCCTGGAGGGTCGCGTCCGAGGGCGCCGTGGCGGCCGAGACGCTCAAGCCGTCGGCGAGGAAGACGTTGAGGTCGAGCCGCGCGTAGGGCGCGGTGGCCGCGGAGCGGCGCTGCACCAGGACGCGCACGGCCACGCTGCTCGCGGACCCCGAGTAGCGCAGCAGCCGCAGCGTCCACGTGCCCCCGCCTGGCGGGATCTGCAGGGCGGGCCGGTCCGTGTTGGGCACCATCGCGGTGAAGATGCGGCTGGGGATCCATACGTAGGCGCCCGTGAGCGTGGAGTTCTCGAACACCTCCCCGCCCGGGCCCGTGAGGCGGGCGAGGCCGGCCATCCCGGAGGCGACCGTGCCCTCGATCTGGAAGCCGATCGCGTCCTGGGGCACCTCGAAGGCGATGTCGCCGGTCGTGGGGAAGCCCAGGGCGTTGAGGAAGGGGAAGTTGTACGCGCCCAGGTCCAGCACCGTGAGGCCGCTGGTGAAGGCGTTCACGGTGAAGGTGTCGGGGCCGTCGCCGGCGTCGTCCAGGACCGAGGCCACGAAGCCGAAGTCGGCGGCCTGCGTGGGCTCGAAGCGCACCGTGAGGGTGCCCCCCTGCCCCGGCGCGAGCGCCAGGGGCAGGGGCGTCGCAACCGTGAAGGCCGGATCGGCCAGGGTGACCCCCGTCACGGCCACCGTGGAGACCAGGCTCGGGTTGTGGACCTCAACCTCGCGTTCGGCCTGCGTGCCGGGAAGCACCTCCTCGAAGGTGACCCCGGCGGTGAGCACGGTCAGGGCGGGCGCCTCCACGTCGAGCGTGAAGCGGCGCGTCACGTCGCTGGACTGCCCCCCGGACTCGGTGAAGCGCAGCGTGACGCTGCCGCTGGCGGGGCCCGGCCCGGTGGGCGTGAAGGTGACGTCGAGCGTCTGTTCGGCCCCGGCCGGCCACGGGGCCGGGAGTTGGCCCGCCGCGACGCCAAAGCCCCAGGTGGCGTCCACCAGCGTGGCCGTGGCGGGCTGGCTGCGCGGGTTGCGAAAGGCCTGCGGGATGACGGTGGGCTGCGTCCCGGAGACCAGCCCCAGGGCGAGCGGGGGCGCGGGGGCGCCTCCGCCCCCCCCGCCGCCGCAGGCCGCCAGCAGCAGGCCCCCGAGGACGAGCGCGAGCCGGCGGCGGCCACGCCGGGCCGGTCGAGGAAGGGCGGGCGTCACGGGGGGTCGGGCTCCTGGCGGGGCGGGGCCCGGCGCGGGGCCCTTCGGCCCATCCAGACGCCCCGGCCGCCATTCTGCCCCAGGCCGTGGCCCTTGCAACGGAACTCTGGACATCCCATGTATCCTCAGTTTTTTGAAGCCCGGGGCTGGTCGCTTCCTCCCAGAAATTGACGCCATCGACCTTGATGGCAAACATCAGGCCATGATGGTGCAGGTGGTCCGAAGGGGCATCGCGCAGAATATTCACACCAGCGGGTGTATACAGCTCCTCCACATAGGGCTTCCAGGGAACACTGCCATATTTGTACCGGCAGAGCATCTGCTGATCCAAACGGATCGTGACACGCTCATCACCGCGAACCACACCGATATTCTCTGAAAAACAGGGAGCGTCTGGATGATGAAATCCGTCAGCGCCGGCGAATACGCCGCGCCGCCCGCGCACGGCCCGCAGATCAGCGAAACCTGCGGCACCGCCCCCGACAGCATGACGTTCGTGTAGAAGACCTTCCCATAGCCCGAGAGCGAATCGATCCCCTCCTGCACGCGCGCCCCGCCCGAGTCGTTGATGAACACGAAGGGCGTCCCCGTCTTCAGCGACTGGAGCATGATCTCGGCGACCTTCGACGAGTGCAGTTCGCCCGCCGAGCCCCCCAAAACCGTGAAATCCTGGCTCGCCAGATGCACCAGCCGCCCGTTCACGCTCCCCGCGCCCGTCACCACGCCGTCGGCCGGGGTCTCCTTGCCCGCCATTCCGAACAGCACCGACCGGTGCTCGGCGAACAGGCCAGTCTCCTGAAAACTGCCTGGGTCCACCAGGCTCTCCACCCGCTCCCGCGCCGTTTGCTTGCCGCTCGCGCGGTGCTTCTCCAGCTTGTCTGCGCCTCCGCCCAACTCCAGCTTCGCGCGGCGCTCGCGCAGCTTCTCGATCCGCTGCTCCATCGACGGTATAGACATAAAGTTACAGTCCTTGAGTCTTGAGTCTCGTTAGTGTTTTGGCGAGCCGCTCTTGGCGCGCGGCTCGAGCCCGTTGCCCATCCCGCTACTTCGTTGCCGGCTCCACCGTGATCTTGTGCGTCTTGCCGTCCAGCTTGACGTCATACGTGATCGAGCTCAGCACAGGACCCTTGCCGCCATCGGCGCCCGCCGCCCCGCCCGCGGCAGGCCTGGCCGCCGCCGGATCCTTGCCCAGGTTCTTCGGTCCTTCACCTCGCGTCGCGAAGAACTTCGGAGCCACCTGCGGGAACATCGCGTATGTCAGGACGTCTTCGTCCGTGCCGTTGCAGCCTTTCAGGCTCAACCCGGCCCCCCGGAGTTCCTCCCACTCCGGCTTCAGCAGGTCCGCCGGCCGGCACCGGATCGAGTCCTTCTTCGCCTGCCGCGCCGCCAGTTTTACGACCTCCTGGTCGCGCTGCCCGAGCGTCGTGCCGTAGTAGCCGAGCATCAGA
>JAPKHB010000343.1 GCA_026647295.1 Planctomycetota bacterium
AGGGCGGCGTCGCGCTGGCGCTCGAGCGCGCCGAGGACGCGCGCGCGCGCGGGCGACGGGTGCTCGGGATCGTGCGCGGCGTGGCCGGCGCCTTCGGGCCGGGCCCGGGGCCCGGCCCCGGGGCGGAGGCGATCGCCGCCGCCGTGGACGGCGCGCTCGACGCGGCGGGGCTGGCGCCGGCCGCGATCGCCCGCGTGCACCTCGCCCGGCAGGGCACCGCGGTCCCGGACCGTGCGGAGGCCGAGGTCGTCGCGGCCCGCTTCCCCGGGGCCCGCTGCCTCGCCCACCAGCCGGCCTTCGGCCACCTGGGTCCGGCGGCCGGGCTCATCGAGGCCGCGCTGGCGCTGGCGGGGCCCTCGGGCGATGCTCCCGGGCCCGCGCTGGTGCTGGCGCTGGGCTTTGCGGGCGGGGCCGCCGCCGCGGTGCTGGACGGAGCCTGACCGTGCGCTTCCTGCTCGTGGACCGCCTGCTGCCCACCGCCGACGAGCGGCACATCGCCGGCCTCAAGGCGATCTCGCTGGCCGACCCCGCGTTCGAGGCGCACTTCGCCCGTCGCCCGCTGTACCCCGGCGCGCTGGTGCTGGAGGCCATGGTGCAGGTGCTGGGCTGGCTGGCCATCCGCCGCCAGGGCTTCGCCTGCTCCGCGGTGCTCACGGTGATGGAGGACGCGCGCACGCCCCCGGACCTCGCCCCCGGGACCCTCCTTCGGCTCGAGGGCGAGTGGCTGGGCGGCAACCCGCGCGGCAGCTTCGGCCGCGCGCGCGCGCTGTGCGACGGGACCGAGGTGGCCTCGATCGGCCGGGTGGTCTACGCGCACGTGCCGGTGGCCGGCCCGACCGAACTCGAGGCCCACCGGCGCGCCTACGGGAGCCTGGCGTGACGCGCGTCGTGGTCACGGGCGTGGGCGTCGAGACGCCGCTGGGCGCCGACCCCGAGCGGCTGCTGGAGCGGCTGGTCGCCGGCGAGCGCGGGGTCGCGGCCCCCCGCCGCTACGGGGCCTGGCGCCCGCCCTCGCGGGGGTTGGGCGAGGTCGACGACGAGCGCATCGAAGCGATCCGCGCCGCGCACCCGGACCTCTCCGCCGTGGCCGAGCGTCGCACGCTGCTCGGCGTGAGCGCCGCCCGCGCGGCCCTCGCGCGCGCCGGCGTGGCCCCGGGCCGGCACCCGCGCGCGGCGGTGTTCCTCGGCACGGGCCCGGGCACGCAACGCCTGGAGGACGTGCAGCGGCTCGCCGACGCGCCGCGCGACCTGGGCGCGCGGCTCGCGCTGGCGCCCACCCTGGACGCGCGCTCGTCGCTGGCCGAGCCGGCGGAGTCGCCGGCGGTGCGCGTGGCGCGGGCCCACGGCCTTGGCGGCCGCGTGGTGGCGGTGCTCACGGCCTGCTCGGCCGCCAACCAGGCGCTGGGCCTTGCGCTGCGGGCGCTGCGCGCCGGAGAGTGCGACCTGGCCGTGGCCGGCGGCTGCGACAGCCAGAACAACCCCCTCGGCCTCGTGTTCTTCGTGCTGCTCGGCGCCTCGGCCACCGGCGAGGGCGACGCGGCCGCCCTGTGCCGGCCCTTTGACCGGCGCCGCAACGGGCTCGTCATGGGCGAAGGGGCCGGCGTGGCGGTGCTGGAGACCGAGGCGCACGCGCGGGCCCGCGGCGCGCCGATCCTCGCCGAGGTCGCGGGCTACGGGGCCTCGCTGGACGCCTGGCGCACCACGGCGCCCCCGCCCGACGGGCGGGGCGCGAAGGAGGCCATGGCCGAGGCCCTTTGCGACGCGGGCCTCGCCCCCACGGACGTCGACTACGTCCACGCCCACGGCACGGGCACCAAGCGCAACGACCCCGCCGAGGTCCGCGCGCTGCACGCGCTGTTCGGGCCGCACGCCCGGGCGCTGGCCGTCTCCTCGAGCAAGGGGGCGCTCGGCCACCTCCTCTCCGCCGCGGCCGGCGTCTCCTTCGTGCTCACGGCGCTCGCGCTGGCCCGCGGGTGGATCCCCCCCACCGCGAACCTGGAGGAGCCCGACGCGGCCTGCGACCTGGACCTGGTGCCGGGCCGCGGCCGGCCGGCCCGGCTTCGGGCCGCGCTGAACAACTCGTTTGCCTTCGGCGGCCAGAACGCGAGCATGGCGCTTCGGCGCTACGCGCCCGAGGAGCCCCCGCGATGATCCGTGCCGACCTGAAGGACCGGGTGGCGCTCGTGACGGGCGCGAGCCGCGGGATCGGCGCGGCCGTCGCGCGGCGCCTGGCGGCCAACGGGGCGCGCACCTGGATCGGCTACCGCGAGCGGGCCGCGGAGGCCGAGGCGGTGGCCGAGGCGGCCCGGGCCGCCGGCGGGTGGGCCCGCGCGGTGGCCTGCGACGTCGCCGACGACGGCGCCGTCGAACGCCTCTTCGAGGCCGTGTGGGCGGCCGAGGGGCGCCTGGACGTGCTGGTGAACAACGCCGGCGTGACCCGCGACGGCCTGCTGCTCGCCCAGAAGGAACGCGACTGGCGGGCCGTCATGGACGTCAACCTGGACGGCGCCTGGCGGGTCCTGCGCCGCGCGCTGGCCTCGATGTTCCGCCAGCGCGCCGGCCGGGTGGTCAACGTCGCCTCGATCTCGGCCGTTCGGGGCGGGCGCGGGCAGGCGAACTACGCCGCGGCCAAGGCCGGCCTCGTCGCGCTCACGCGCGCCGCCGCCCTCGAGGTCGCCGACCGCGGCGTGCAGGTGAACGCCGTGCTCCCCGGCTTCGTCGAGACGGAGATGACGGCCGTGCTGCGCCGGCGGGCCGGGGAGGAGGTGCTCGCGCGCATCCCCGCGGGCCGCTTCGGCACGCCCGAGGACGTGGCGGGCCTGGTCCTCTTCCTGGCCAGCGACGACGCGGCCTGGATCACCGGGCAGGCCTTCGTCGTGGACGGCGGGATGTCGCAGGCGTGAGCGCGCCCCATCCCCGGCTGCTGCACGGCGTGGACCTCGTCCACGTCCCGCGCCTTCGGGCCGCGCTCGAGCGCCACGCCGCCTTCGAGGCGCGCGTGTTCACGGCGAAGGAGCGGGCCTACTGCCGCGCCCACCCGGATCCCGTGCCGCACCTCGCGGCCCGCTTCGCCGCCAAGGAGGCCGCGCTCAAGGCCCTGGGTCTCGGGATCACCGGCCTGGGCGTGGACGCGGCGCTGCTGGGGGTGGAGGTGGTGCGCGCCGGGGGCCCGCCGACGCTGTGCTTGAGCGGCCGCGCGGCGCGGGCGGCCCGGCGCCTGGGCGTCGTCGAGAGCACCCTCTCGCTCTCCCACGACGGCGACACGGCGCTCGCCAGCGTGGTGATGCTCGCCTGGGGCGCCGCGGACGGCGACGCCCGGGGCGACGCGCAGGGCGTCGAAGGGGGCCGCGCAAGGGCCGCCGGCGACGGGCCCGCGGAAGGGGAGGCCGGCGCGTGAGGTACCTGCTGCTGGACCGCATCGAGGCGCTGGAGCCGGGCCGCTCGATCCACGGGTCGAAGACCGTCGCGATGAGCGAGGACTACCTGACCTGGCACTTTCCGGGCCGCCCGATCCTGCCCGGGGTGCTCGTGCTCGAAGCCTTCACCCAGCTGGCCGGCTGGCTCGTGGCCTCGGACTCCGGCTTCGAACGCTGGTTCCTCCTCGAGGAGGTGCATTCGGCCCGCTGGTTCGCCTTCGCGGTCCCCGGCGACCGGGTCGAACTCGCGCTGACGGTTGCGGCCCGCGACGGCGACCGCCTGCGCGTCACGGGCGAGAGCCGCGTGGCCGGGGCGCGCGCGGCGCAGGTGGAACTGTCCGGACGCGTGGTCGAACTCGCCCCGCTGGAAGACCCCGCCGCGGCGCGCCGCGCCTTCCAGGTGCTGCGCCGGGAGGCGCCGTGAGCCCCAAGGGGCTCGTCATCGTCGGCGCGGGCCTGCGCACGGCGCGGGCAGGGGACCTCGCGGCGGCCGCCGCCGCGTTGTCGGCCCCGGC
>JAPKHB010000344.1 GCA_026647295.1 Planctomycetota bacterium
GTACCCGCTCTCGGTCCTCCAGCCGGAGGGATCGCCGCTGATCGACCGTCGATCCTAGCCTCTCAGGGCGCGCGCGCCTCGCCGCCGGCCTCGAGGTAATCGACGAGCGCCTTCATCGACTCGATCTCGCCCTCCGCGCCGCCGCTGCGCGTCGGCCCCACGACCTCGAGCAGCGACTCCAGGCGCAGGAGCCACTGCCGCGCGCCGTCCACCTCGCGCGTGTCTTCGAGGCGACAGGTGGCCGCAAAGCGCGGCGGGGGCAGCGCCACCCCCGACTCCCGCTCCAGTTCCTCGAGCTTGGCCTGCATCTGCTCGCGGGCGTGGGTTCCGAGTTCCCACGCCTCGCCGAGGCGCACCGGCCCCGGCGGCAGCCAGGACGGCCCGCCCAGCAGGCCGGCGAGGTACAGGCCCGTCTGCATGCTGCGCACCTCGGCCTTGCCCTCCTCGTCGCCCTCGAGCCGCAGGCTCCCCGGGAGCGGCCGCCGGTCGGGCCCAAGGCCCAGGCGCCCGCGCGTGGGGGAAAGCGCCCGGAACGCCTCGGCCCGGGCGCCCTCGGCCCGCACGAAGGCCAGGCGGAACTCGAGTTCCACTTGGCGGCCGCCCTGCGCGCGATGCGCGCTCTGCTCGACCTCCATGCCCACCGAGCCCTGGAGCGTGGAGGTGCCCGCCTCGGGGCCTCCGTGGCGCGTGCGTTCGATGCGCAGCGCGAGGTCCAGGCTCCCGGCCAGCGTGACCCCGTCCAGCGGCCCGCCGCCCAGGCCTACCGCCGGGCCGTGGGGGTCGCTGGCCAGCGGGGTGCTGCGCACGCCGTGGTCCAGCGCCGGCTCGTCCCCGCAGGCGGCGAGCAGCGGCGCCGCGCCCAGGAGCAGGAGCGCGGCGACCCAGCGGCCGGGCGTTCCAGGAGGGGGGGGGCGCATGCGGGGCTCCTCGCGGGGCACGCGGGGGTCGGCCAGGCGGCGGCGGCCCGGTCAGTGCGGCAGGGTCTGGCGCAGGACGCGCAGCCAGTTGCCGCCCATGATCTTCTCGATCGAGGGCAGGGGGTAGCCGCGCACGGCCAGCGCGTCCCCGATCCGGCGCAGGTCGGCGACCGACTCGATGCCCTCGGGGCAGTCCGGCGTCCCGAAGCCCCCGTCCAGGTCCGAACCGAGCGCGACGTGGTCGGGCCCGATCAGCCGCACCAGGTGCTCGATGTGGTCCACCACCGTGTCCAGGGTGATCCGCCCCGCGCCCAGGAACGGGTTGTAGAGCACGATCCCCACCACGCCGTCGCGCTCGGCCACGGCCCGGAGTTGGTCGTCGGCCAGGTTGCGCCGGTGGGGGCACAGCGCCTGCGCGTTGCTGTGGCTCGCCACGACCACGCCGTCGTCGAAGGCCAGCACTTCCGCGAAGGCCCGCGGCGTGAGGTGGCTCAAGTCGGGCAGCACCCGCAACTGGCGCATCTGGGCGAGCAGGGCCCGCCCGTCGTCGCTAAGGCCCCGGTCGTCGTCCCAGGCCCCGCAGTAGCGATTCGGGGTGTTCCAGGCCAGGCCGACGACGCGCACGCCCCGGTCCACCCAGCGCTTGAGCTCGCGCGGGTTGCGCAGGGGGTCCGCCCCCTCCATCAGGTGCAGCAGCCCGATCGGCCCCCCGGGCTGGCACAAGGCCAGGTCGCCGCGGCTCTCGACCCGGAACAGGTCGTTGGCGTGGGTCGCCAGCAGGCGCTCGTAGCACTCCATCTGGCGCTCGGCGGCCGCCGTCGCGGCCTCGCCCTTCCAGTAGCCCTGGGGGGCGAAGACCGTCCCGAGGATCAGCCCCAGGCCGCCGGCCTTGGCCTGCGGCAGGCTCAAGGCCCGGCCGGGCGGGGCCGGGGCGCCGAAGTCCCGGCCCTGGTCCTCCAGGAGCGCGGTGGCGATGTCCTCGTGTCCATCGACGATGAGCCACGCCATGCCGTGTCCGGATCCTCCCTCCGAGTGCCGGGATTCTGCGGAATCCCTCCCGCCCACGGAAGCATCAAGTGGGGCCGCGGCCGGGAATTCCCGGTGGGGGGCGCTCGGGACGCCCGTCCGGTGGTTCGAGGTGCCGGGCGCGCAGGGTCTGGGCTGCTACGCCCCGGTGGACGCCGACGCGCTCCTGGCCGCCATGACCCCGGAGGAAGTGGCCGACCCGCGCGAGCGCCTGCCCTACTTCGCCACCCCGTGGCCCGCCGGCCTGGTGCTCGCCCGGGAACTGCTCGCCGGGCCGGCGCTCGAAGGCGCCCGGGTCCTGGACCTGGGCTGCGGGCTCGGGCTGGCGGGGCTCGCGGCCGCCCGGCGGGGGGCCCGGGTCACCTTCGTGGACTGGGAGGAGCGGGCGCTCGCCCTCGTCGCAAGGAGCGCGGGGCGGCTCGGGCTCGCCCCGGTCGCCACCTGCCTGGCCGCCTTCTCCGAGTACGCGGGCCCGGGCCCGCCGGGGTTCGACCTCGCCCTGGCCGCCGACCTGCTCTACGAGGCCCGCTTCGTGGACCCGGTGGCGGCGTGCCTCGCCCGGGTCCTGGCGCCCGGGGGGCGGGCCTGGGTCGCGGACCCCTTCCGCGGCCCGGCCGGGGCCTTCCCGGAGCGGGCCCGTGCCCTGGGGCTCGAGATCGCGGAGGTCTTCGAGCGGCTGCACGAGCCCGGGCCGCTCGCCGTGCGGGTCTGGGTGGTCGCCCGGGGCGCCGCCCGCGCCGGGTAGGGTGGGCCCCGATGCCGGCCGTGAGCCACGAGCGCCCGATCTACCTCGTGTTCGGCGAGGGGCTTGCGCCGCCCGCGCTGCTCGCACGGCTGCTCGCGGCGCCGGAACTGCGCCAGGTGGTGTGGCCTCCGCCGTGGTTCCTCGACCGCGCGGGCGTGGACCTGGTGGCGGCGTTGCCGGGGGTGCGCACGATCGACCTGGCCAACCTCGAGACGGTGCTGCGCACGGCGCTCCATCTGTGCGACGGCGCGCGCCTGGACGCGCTCACCGCGCGGACCTGGCGCGAGGCCCACGAGCAGGTCCGCCTGCACTGGCTCGACCGGGGCATGCTCGGCACCTTCGCGAGCCTCTTCCGGGTCGGAACCCCGACCCGCGAGGCGCCCCCGCCCGAGGCCTTCCGGGCCGAGCGCGTGCACGAGTACCCCTTCGAGGTGCAGTACCGCCTGGCGGCCGACGGGGGAGCGTTCGACCCGCGCGAGCCCCCGCAGGAGGGCTCGCTGATGCTCTATTGCTTCGACCCCGCCAACGCCGCCGCCCGCCGCGAGTTGGGCGAGCCGGGCCGCGGCCCGCTGCTGGAGGTCTTCGCCTACGGGCCGGGCCGCGGCCGCCACCGGGCGGCGTGGGAGCGCATCGCGGCGCCGCTGGGAGGCCGCGTGCTGGACCCGGCGGGCGACGGACGGCCGCACGCCCACGCGCCGCCGCGGGGGCGGGCCCGGCCCGCGGGGGAGCGGGAGCGCGGGTAGGATGCCCGGGATCGGCCCGGGTGGCCCGTTGGCGGGCCGAACCGATCCGCCCTGGGAACCGGCCGCATGCGCAGCGTGAGCATCCTCGTGGTCGGCGACGAGATCCTGCGCGGCGAGATCGCCGACGAGAACGGCCCCTACCTGATCCGCACCCTGGGGGCCGGCGGCGTGCGCACCACGCGCCAGGTGGTCGTGGGCGACGACGAAGCCGAGATCACCGCGGAACTCGCGCGGCTGCGGGCCCTCTCCGACGCCGTGGTGGTCTCGGGCGGCATCGGCCCGACCCACGACGACCGGACCCGCCCGGCCGTGGCCCGGGCGCTGGGGTGCGGCCTGGCCGTGCACCCCGAGGCCGAGCGTCGCATCCGGGGCTTCTACGGGGCGGCCGTCACCCCCGCGGAGCTGGGCATGGCGCGGCTGCCCGAGGGGGCGCGGCTCGTGGACGGCCAGCGCACGGGGACCTTCGGCTTCGAGGTG
>JAPKHB010000345.1 GCA_026647295.1 Planctomycetota bacterium
GCGGCGAGTGTCCAGCTCATGGGCGGATCCGGCGGAAACGGGGTCTCCGCAGGGGGTGGGGTCGGAGGATACTCCGCTGCGGGGCAGGGCGCCTCAAAAAGAAAGGCCCCGGCCGCGCGGGGCGGCCGGGCGGCGGGGCGACGGCCCGCCTACCGCCGCCGGCGCGTGCGCGCCCAACCGCGCACGAGCGCCTTGAGCAGCAGGTAGATCAACGCGAAGGTGAGCAGTTCAAGGTGCAGCTTCTCGAAGACGCCGTAGCCGCCCCACACGGCGCGGGCCCCGACGTAGGCGAGGAACCCGCACAGCACGTCGCCGATCCACGCGCCGACCGCCTTGACGCCCACGACCGTCGCCTCCCGGCGGGCCCAACGCACCGCGGGGCGCCATGGTAGCCGGGACGCGGGCGCCGGGCGCACGGCCGGCCCCGCCCGGCCGCGGGGCCGGGGCCGCGGCGCACACCGTGCGCGGATCCAAGGTCGGGCCAGAGGGCGACACCCCGGGCGGGCCGCGTACAACGGGTCCGGGCCCGGTCCGGCGCGCGCCCCGCCCCGTCGCCGCCGCCGCCCCGCGGTCCCTCCCATGAACGCCGACACCATCTTCGCGCTGCACCGGGTCCGCAAGGTCTACGGCCGCAAGACCGTCCTGGACGGCGTCACGCTCGCGTTCTTCCGCGGGGCCCACATCGGCGTGATCGGCCACAACGGCAGCGGCAAGAGCACGCTGCTGCGCGTGCTGGCGGGCGAGGAGACCGAGTTCGAAGGCACGCGTTGGGCGGCGGACGGCGTGCGCATCGGCTACGTGCCGCAGGAGCCGGCCCTCACGCCGGGCACGGTGCGCGAAAACCTCGAGGAGGCGGTGCGCGACGTGAAGGCGCTCTTGGCCCGCTACGACGAGCTCAACGAGCGCCTGGCCGGCGACCTGGAGCCGGACGCCCTGCAGGGTGTGCTGGACGAGCTCGAGCGCACCCAGGCGCGCATCGAGGCCACGGGCGCCTGGGAACTCGACCGGCGCCTGGAGCAGGCGGCCCACGCGCTCGGGCTCCCGCCGCAGGACGCCCCCGTGGGGCCGCTGTCGGGGGGCGAGCGCCGCCGGGTGGCGCTGTGCAAGGTGCTGCTCCAGCAGCCCGACGCGCTGCTCCTGGACGAGCCCACCAACCACCTGGACGCCGACGCCGTCTTCTGGCTCGAACGCCACCTCAAGGAGTACCCGGGGACGGTCATCGCCATCACCCACGACCGCTACTTCCTGGACAACGTCGCCCAGTGGATGCTCGAGATGCACCAGGGCCGCGGGCACCCCTACCAGGGCAACTACAGCGCGTACCTGGAGGCCCGTCTGGCCCGCGAGCAGGAGGAGGACGCGCGGTCCCGCTCGCGCCAGCGCCTGCTGGACCGCGAACTCGCCTGGATCCGGACCAACCCCAAGGGGCGGCTCGCGAAGAACAAGGCGCGCATCAACAACTACGAACGCCTCTTCGAGGAGCACGCCCAGCAGGCCCGTGAAGACGGCGAGATCACGCTGGTGATCCCCGAGGGCGAGAAGCTCGGCCAGAAGGTGCTCGCGCTCGACGGCGTGACGAAGCGCTTCGGCGACCGCACGGTGATCGACGGGCTGACCTTCGAGGTCCCCCCGGGCGCGGTGGTGGGCGTGATCGGTCCGAACGGGACCGGCAAGACCACGCTGCTGAAGCTGATCGCGGGGCAGATCGCCCCGGACGGGGGCCGCATCGAGCTCGGGCCGACGGTGATGCCGTGCTTCGTGGACCAGGACCGCGCGGAGCTCGACCCGTCGCGCAGCGTGTTCGAGGAGATCACGGACGGCCAGGAGGAGCTCAAGCTCGGCCGCCGGCGGGTGAACGGGCGCGCCTACGTCGCGAACTTCAACTTCCGCGGCACGGACCAGCAGCAGCTCGTCGGCACGCTCTCCGGCGGCCAGCGCAACCGCGTGCAACTCGCCAAGATGTTGCGCCGCGGGGGCAACCTGCTGCTGGTGGACGAGCCCACCAACGACCTGGACGTGGGCACGATCCGGGTGCTCGAGGAGGCCATCCAGGCCTTCGCCGGCACGGCCGTCGTCGTGTCCCACGACCGCTTCTTCCTCGACCGCATCGCGACGCACATCCTGGCCTTCGAGCCCGGCGGGCGGGCGCGGTTCTGGGACGGCAACTACGAGTCCTACCGCGAGCGCCTGGCCGAAGAGCAGGGCGATCTCGGCGAGCGCCGTGGGACGCACCGGCGCCTGGGCGTCTGATCCCCGCGCCGTCGGGGGGCATCGGCGGGGCTAGAACTTCACCCGCAGCCCGAGGTTGAGGAAGAGGTCGGTCTCCTCCACGCCGGCGGGCGGTTCCAGGGTGTGCTCGACGCGCAGTCCGATCACCAGGTCGAGCGTCCCGCTCAAGGGGCGGGTGTAGCGTGCGTCCAGGATGAGCGAACTCAAGCCGTGGTCTTCCAGGTTGGGCAGGTAGTCCAGGGAGGCCGTGAGCTCGCCGCCGTCCTCCCAGCGCCGGCAGAAGTCCAGGCCCGCGTAGGCGGAGGGCGAGAAGGTGCGGGCCCGGGCGAGGTAGCGCTCCCAGACGGCGCCGGCACCGACCTCGGCCTTGAGCTCGGCGCGGCGGGTCTGCCAGACCTTCCGCCCGTAGCCCGCCAGGCCGTGGATGCGGTACTCCTGGCCGGCCAGTTCGTCGCGCTCGAACAGGGCCTGCGCGAAGGCGTAGGAGCGCGGGCCGATCGCGTGGTCGTAGCGCACCTTGCCGTGCCAGTGGTCGGCCGTGCGCGTGCCCCGGCTCTCGCCGTACTTGTAGTCGGCCTCGCCGAGGACCTTGGAGGCGCCGCGCGCATAGGCCACGTGGGCGTCGGCGAAGACGTCGAGCTTCTCGGTGTTGCCCTCGGCGAGGCCGAGCGCGAGGCCGGCGTGACCCGACCAGGGGGAGGCGCACGGGTCGGCGGCCGTGGGTTCGCAACCGCAGGATCCCACGAGCCACACGTCGGGTGCGGCCCGCGCGGCCGGGCGGTCCCGGGCAACCGGCGCGGGCGCGGTGGCTTCGGCCAGGAGGACGAGGTCCGTGGGTCCGGCCGGCGCCGGCGGGTGCGAGGCCAGGGCCTGCGGGCCGAGAACGAGGGCCCCGAGCACCTCGTGGCGCAGGACGAAGCCCTCGCCCTGGCGCTCGAGCCGGCCCGTCAGGCGGTCGCCGTTGGCGAGCACGACTTCGTCGGCCCGCGCCGCGGGGGCGAGGAGGCCGAGCGCGGCCCCGAGGCCGGCCAGACCGAGGAAGGATCGCAGCGAACGGGGCATGGATGCTCCTGCAAGCGTGAACCTGGATTGACCGTACGGTGCCAGGCTCCGGTTGATCATTCGAGGGCGTTCGTCCGGAAGAAGGCCCACCGCGGCAGCCTCCGGGCTACCGCGCCGACGGCGCGCGCCGCGCGCCCGCGCCGCTAGCGGCGGCGCAGGTGCTTCACGCTGTAGGCCGGTTCCACGGAGGTCGGGTGCTCCGGGACCACCGGCACGCGCCCCTCCAGCGGACGCGCGCGGGGCGCCTCGATCTGCGGGGTGACCGCGAAGTCCACCGGCTCCCCGCCCGCCAGGCGCTCGACCAGGGCGGCGAGCTCGCGGTGCATGAACCGCGTGAACACGGTCCCCTCCAGGCGCGGCCGGCCGTCGGCCACCGTGAGGACGAGCTTCTTCTCGTCCTTGAGCACGGGGTGGGCGCGGATGGCCAGGCGCAGGCGCCGGGCGAGCGGGTGGGCCTCGACGGGATCGGGTTCACTCATCGGCGGCATGGTACGCAACCCCCGGCGGCCCGCAACGCCCGGTCGGGACAAGCGCGGAAGCCCGCGGGCGCGCGAGCGCGCGTAGGCCCGCCCGGTTGCGCGGGGGCGCGGGGGCGCGGGGGAGTGCAGGGG
>JAPKHB010000346.1 GCA_026647295.1 Planctomycetota bacterium
GCCTGGGCGGGCACAGCGACCTGCTCGCCGGGCTCGTCGCCGGGGGGGCGGCTCCGCTGGAGGCGGTGCGCCGGGCGCGGCGGATCTTCGGCGCCATCGCCGACCCCCAGACCGCCTGGCTGCTCGAGCGCAGCCTGAAGACCTTGCCGCTTCGGGCCGAGCGCCAGGCCGAAACGGCGCTCACCCTGGCCCGGCGCCTCGAGGCCGACCCGCGCGTACGCGCGGTGAGCCACCCGGGCCTTGCGTCCCACCCGGACCACGCCCGGGCCGCGGACCTCGCCCGCCAAAGCGGCGGGGACGGGGGGCTCGGGCTGGTGGCCTTCCGCGCCCGAAGCGCCACGGCCGCCCGCGAACTCGCGGCCGGGGTGCGGCGGTTCTCGCACGCCCCGAGCCTGGGGGGCGTGGAGTCGCTCCTGTGCCTTCCGGCCTTTACGAGCCACGCGCTCCTGACGCCGGCCGAGCGCGCCGCCGAGGGGATCGGGCCGGACCTGGTGCGGCTCTCGGTCGGGCTGGAGGACGCCGAGGACCTGTGGGCCGACCTGGACCAGGCCCTCGGGCCCGCCTGACGCCCGGCCCCCGGCTGCGGCGGCGTGGATTTCCTCCGTTGTCGGGCCCGGCGCGGGGAACCTACGGGACTTCCCTCGGAGCACCGCCATGGCCTCGAAGACCCGCAAGCCGTCCGCCGTCCGGTCCGCCGCCCGCCCGCCCGCCGCGCCGATGCGCGTGGAGAAGGACTCCATGGGCGAGATGCAGGTGCCCGCCGCCTGCCTGTGGGGCGCGCAGACCCAGCGCGCGCTGGAGAACTTCCAGGTCTCCGGCCGCCCGCTGCGCCCGCGCTTCCTCGAGGCGTTGGCGGCCATCAAGTGGGCGTCGGCCCGGGCCAACCAGGACCTGGGGCTGCTCAAGCCGCGCCTGGCCAAGGCGATCCAGAAGGCTGCCGAGGCCGTGATGGCCGGCGGACACGCCGACCAGTTCCCCCTCGACGTGTTCCAGACCGGCTCGGGCACCTCGACGAACATGAACATGAACGAGGTGCTCGCCAACCTGGCCAACATCGCGCTGGGCTCGACCGCGGGCGCCAAGGCGCCGGTCCACCCCAACGACCACGTGAACCTCGGCCAGAGCAGCAACGACGTGATCCCGACGGCGCTGCACCTGGGCGTGGCGCGCGCCTGCCGCGAGGACCTGATCCCCGCCCTTAGCGACCTGTCCGTGACGCTGCACCGCAAGGCCAAGGCGTTTGACGACGTGATCAAGGTCGGGCGCACGCACCTGCAGGACGCGACGCCGGTGCGCATGGGACAGGTGTTCCAGGGCTACGCCGCGCAGGTGGCCCACGCCTGCCAGCGCCTGGCGCTCGCCTACGACGGCCTGCTCGAGATGGCGCTGGGGGGCACGGCCGTGGGCACGGGGATCGGACGCCACCCCGAATTCCACACCCGCGCGATCGAGCACCTCGCGGCCCGCACGGGCCTGCCGCTGCGCCCGGCCCGCAACTTCTTCGAGCAACTGGGCGGGCGCGAGGCGTGCGTCTTCTTCGCCGGCGCGCTGGCGGCGGCGACGGCGGCGCTCACCAAGGTCGCCAACGACATCCGCTTCCTGGGCAGCGGGCCGCGCTGCGGCCTGGGCGAACTCAAGTTGCCCCCCGTGCAGCCCGGCTCCTCCATCATGCCCGGCAAGGTGAACCCGGTGATGGCCGAGAGCCTGCTCATGGCCTGCCAGCTCGTGCGCGGCTACGTGACCACGGCCACCGAGGCGGGGTCCAGCGGCGTGTTCGAGCTCAACGTCGCGCTGCCGCTCCTGGCCGACGTGCTGCTCGACGGCATCCAGGTGCTGTCCGGGGCGACGCGGGGCTTCCACGAACGCTGCGTGAAGGGGCTGGAGGTGGACCGCGCCCGCGTGGAGTCCCTGGTGGAGCAGAGCCTGATGCTCGGCACCGCCCTCGCCCCGCACATCGGCTACGACGCCGCCGCGGACCTGGCCAAGGAGGCCTACGGGAGCGGGCGCACGATCCGCGAACTGGCCGGCGAGAAGGGGCTGCTGCCGCCCGAACGCCTCGCCCAGGTCCTTGACCTGCGCCACATGACCGAGCCGGGGCGCTAGCCCGTCCGCGGCGCCCCGCGCTCGCCAGCGGCCGCCGCATCCGGCGCCCGGGCGGTGTGAAGGCGGTTGCGCGCGCGGTGTGCAGCGGCCTGCACGAAACGCCGGCGCGGGCGGCTCCGCAGGCCCGCCGCAAGGGCCCCCGGCGCCCGGGCACGGCGCTTGGAAGCCCCGCGCGGCATGGACCGCGACGAAGGCCTTCCCGCTGCCCCCGCCCGCCCGGACGCCGGCTGGCGTCGGCGCCCTGCGCCCCTGGGCGCCGTGGCGCTCACCGCCCAGGGCCTGCTCGCCCTGCACGCCCTGCTCGCGGGCTGCGCGAACGTCGCGGGCCCGGCCCGGCAGGTGCCCGCCTCGCGGCCGGTCGGCGCCGCGGCGGGGCAGACGCTGCGGGTCGTCGCACTCAACGCCGGCATGCTCCCGGGCCCCTTCGGCACCGACAACCTGCGCCGTGCGGAACGCATCTGCGACCACGTCCTGGCCGAGCCCGGGCCCGACGTCATCGTGCTCGTCGAGGTGTTCGACGAGTCGGCGCGCGCCCGCTTCACCCGGCGCCTCGAGCGCACGCACCCGTGGATCGTGCGCCACGCGGGCGGTGGGCGACGGCTGGGCGAGGACAGCGGCCTCTTCGTCGCAAGCCGGGTCCCCTTCCTCACCGCGGGGCCCCGCGCCCCGGCCTTCGAGGCGTTCGCCGCGCGCGGGCCGCTCACGGAGGCCGACGCCTGGGCCGCCAAGGGCGTGCTCGGCCTGCACCTCGACGGGGGTCCCGGCGGGGCAGGTCTGTGCCTGTTCTGCACCCACCTGATGGCCGACTACCGCGGGCCCGGGCAGTACGCGGCCGTGCGCGAGCGCCAACTCCGCCAACTGGCGCGCTTTGCGCACCGCTTCCTCGCGCGGGGCGCGCCGGGACCCCGCGCCCCCGCGCTGCTCGTGGGGGACCTGAACCTGCCCGCCGAAGCCCCCGGGGCCGACGCCCGCGCGCCTTCGCCCGAGTACGCGCGGCTCGCCCGCCTCCTGGGCGGTCCCGTGGACCTGTTCCGGCTCTCGCATCCGGACGCCGCGGGGCACACCTGGAACCTCGACCCCAAGGCACCGGGCGCCGATCCCGCCCAGCCCGCCCAGCGCCTGGACTACGCGCTGCTGCTCGGGCCGGGCCCGGGCGCTTGCGCCCCGCTCGGACTCGGCGGCTCCGCCGTCGCCACGGTCCCGCTCCCGCCCGGCACCTCGGACCACTGCGCCTTGGCCGTCGAGGTGGTGCTCGCCGGGCCGGCCCATTCCGCGTCCCGGTGGGCGCGCGCGTCCCGCCACCCCTGAACTGGGAGGATTCCATGCGCCCGAAATGCCTGCTCCCCCTGGGCGTCCTGCTTCCGGCGCTCGCCGGCCTGGCCGCCTGCACGAGCCCGCGTCCGCAACTCGCGCTGCACGGCGTCGGGGACGCCGCGCGGGGCGCGCTCCTGCCCGCGCGGGCGCTGGGCATGTTCGCGCCCGAGCGCATCGCCCCGGCCCGCGTGCGCTGGGATCCGTCCGTTGCGCCGCCCCTTGGGTGGGCGCGTGCGCCGGCCCCGCCCCCCGCCCCTGCGCCGCTGCTGGCCGAGCCCCGCTCGCCGTTCCTCGGGCCCCCGGCCGTCCTGCCCGAGCCCCTGCCCAGCGCGCTCGTCCCGGCCGCCGAGGGGCTCGACCTCGGGCGCGGCGGCGGTCTGGTGGGCTTCGTGCGGCCCTGGAAGCGCGCTGGCTCGCTGCGGGGGCTGGGGGCGGGCGTCCGGGCGCCCCTCGCCGGAGGCTGGACGCTCGCGCTGGAGTGC
>JAPKHB010000347.1 GCA_026647295.1 Planctomycetota bacterium
GAGGTAGGCCCCTTCGATCCAGTCCTCCGGCCGGCCCCAGCGGCCCCGCGCGCGCCGCAGGTGCCGGAGCAGGTCGTCCAGGCCCGCGGGCGGCCGCAGCGCCGCGTCCGCGTTCTGGTAGTAGTGCCCGCTGACCGTGTAGACGTTCACGTGCAGGTCGCCCCAGCCCACCGGGTCGCCGGGGGCGGAGGCCGCGGCGAGCGTCTCGAGCACGCGGTCCGCGTTCTGGGCGTGGAGCGTCATGCCCAGCCACACGCCCAGCCGGCCGCGCGCGCCGCGGGCGAGCCGGCGCAGGGCCCGGAAGGTGGCGGTCGCCCGTTCGAAGGCGCCGGGGCGGCCGCGCTGGCGGTCGTTGAGCTCGGGCGGCCCCTCGACGCTGACCGTGAGCAGGAGGCGCGGCAGCCCGAGGCGCAGCAGGCGCTCCACCGCTTCGAGGATGGCCTCGGTGCGCTGGCCGGTGGTCGGCAGGTCGAGCACGACCAGGCCCGGGAGCGCGCGCGCCACGGCGGCGCCCACCTCCGCGACGTCGTCGCGCAGGAAGGGCTCGCCCCCCGTCAGGTTGACCCAGCGCACGGAGGGCGCGGCGGCGAGCACGCGCTCGAACTCCGCGGGGTCGGGCTCCGGGCGCTTGGCACGCTCCCAGATCCGGCAGCCCTCGCAGCGGCAGTCGCAGCGGTCGGTGAGCATCCAGGTCACCTTGAATGGCCGCGGAGCGCCGAAGCGGCTCCGGAGCACGCGCCCGGCCAGGCCCGCGTACGCCCGCCAGCGCCCGAGCATCGCGGCCGTCACCGCCCCTCCTCGGGCCCCAGGCCGGCGAGCCCGTCGCGCAGCACCGGGTCGCCGGGCGCGCGCCGAAGCGCCGCCTCGAGGAGGTCCCGGGCCTCCCGGGTCCGCCCCTGCGCGGCCAGGGCCTGCGCCCAGCAGACCCGCAGCATCGGCTCGGCGGCCCGGCCGGAGGCGTCGCGTTCGGCGATCAGGTCCCGGAAGGCGCGCTCGAAGCGCGGGAGCAGCTGGCCTTCGACCTCGCCCGGGTCCAGTCCCACGTCGCGCAGGAGGTCGGCGCCCAGGCGCGCCACCGCGGCGCGGGCGGCGGGCGCGAGGTCGCCGCGCCGGTGGCGCAACGCCACCCAGGCCATCACCCAGCGGATGCGGCGGTGGTGCCAGGGCGCCTCGGCCATGACGCGCCGCGCGTCGCGCGGGTCCAGCCCGAGGTCCGCGAGCAACGCGTCCACGGCGAAACGCGCCTCGCCCAGGTCCGGCAGGTCGAGCGCAGCGTTGGCCCAGCGCTCCAGCATGGCCCGGCGCAGGGCCGCGCTGCCGCGGCCGGCCTCGAAGCCCACGTGGGCCCACACGTCGTAAGCCCGGCGGTAGGCCTCGATCTGCGCCACGCGCGCCTGGCGGCGCCGGAACTCGACGTCGGTCTCGTCGCGCACGCGCGCGTCGGCGATGTACAGGCCGCCGGCCACCTCGTCGAAGAGGTCGCCCAGCTCATAGGCGGCCTTGCCGTCGATCGGGTTGAACTCGAGGTAGGTGCGGTAGCCGCGCTCGGCCTCGGCGAGGTGGCGCCGCTCGCGCTGGGCGCGCGCGATGCCGTACCACGCGGTGGGGTTGTCCGGCCGGTCGTCGCGCACCGCGGTCCAGAGGGAGAGGTCGTCGTGCCACGCGCGCGCGTTGCGCACGCTGGCCGGCACGAACGCCGCCCCCAGCGCGGCGGCAGCGCCCAGCGCCAGGCCGCGGCGCGGCCGCGGCACGGCGGCGAGCGCGGCGGCGAGCCCGACCGCCACGGGCACGAGGGCCGGGTAGAAGAAGCGGTCGGCCACGAAGGTCTTGAGCGGCACGAGTACGTTGCTGACCGGCACGAGGGCGGCCAGCACGCCAAGCGTGGCCAAGAGCAGCAGCCCGCGCCGGGTGACGAGCGCCCAGCCGGCGGCGAGCAGGAGGCTCGCCAGCAGGCCGGCCCCGAACACCACCTCGGGCTCGGCCCACGACAGCGGGACGTCGAATCGCAGGTCGAAGGTGAAGGGCCGGGGGTCGACCAGCCCGCGGGCGTAGAACACGAGGCCGGCCAGCATGCCGCGGGCCGTGGCGAGCGCCGACCCCTCGGGGTGCCCCACCTGGGCGAGGCTGGGCACGACGGAGAGCCGCAGGGCGAAGTAGCCCGCCAGGACGAGCCCCATCCCCCCGAGCCGCAGCGCGAGCGCGCGGCCGTGCCCCGCACCCCGCGGGCAGATCCGCGCCAGCAGCCAGACCCAAGCGGGCAGCATCAGCGCCGACTCCTTGGCCAGGCAGGCCAGGGCGAAGGCGCCAAGGCCCAGCAGGGCGCACGCGGCGCCCGGCCTGACGAGGAGCAGCAACGCGGCGAGCGAGAGCCCCTGGGCCAGCAGGTCGCCCTGGGAGGAGACCCACGCCACGACCTCGCTGGTCATCGGGTGCACGGCGTACAGGCCGGTGGCGAGCGCGACCGCCCCGGGCGCCCCCGGCAGGAGGCCGCGGAGCAGGCGCCAGAGCAGCCCGGCCGCCAGGAGGTGCAGGCCGATCGAGACGGCGTGCCAGCCCGCCGGGGCGGCCCCGAAGGCCTGCCACTGGAGCGCGTAGAGCAGCGTGCGCGCGGGCCGGTAGACGTCGACCGTGACCCCCTCGGGGTCCGAGGCGGTCGCCGCGTCCCGGAGGAAGTCGCCGGGGGCGACCGAGCGGATGGCCTCGTTGTGCAGGATGAAGCGGTGGTCGTCGTACACGAAGTCGGCGCCCAGCGCCGGCCCGTGCGCCAGCAGGCCGGCCGCGCAGACGGCGACCAGCGCCCCGGCGGGCCTCACCGCCCGCCCCCCAACGCCACGCGCGCCCGCGCACCGAGCACGCGATCCCAGGCGGCGAGCGCCCGCCCGGTGCCGATCCCCAGCATGCAGGTGTGGATCGCGCAGCGGCTGGAGCGGTAGCTCTCGACGGTGAGACAGGGGCTGCACGGCAGGTCGAGCGTGAGCGCGACGGATCCGGCGCTCAAGGGCCCGTAGAGCACGGGCGAGTTCGGGCCGTAGAAGGCGAGCACGGGCGTCTTGACCTGCGAGGCCAGGTGGACCGGGCCGGTGTCGTTGCTCGCCAGGGCCGCGGCGCCCTCCAGCAAGGCGACGAGGCCCTCGAGGCCCAGGCGCCCCGCCAGATCCCGCGCGCCCGGGCCGGCCCCGCGCGCCACCGCCGCGCACAGGGCCGCCTCGCCGGGGCCACCGGTCACGCACACGCCGAGCCCCCGGGCGCGCGCGTGGCGCCCCAGGGCGGCAAAGCCCGCGGGCGACCAGCGCCGGCCGGTGAAGTTGTCGCCGCTGCCGGGGTGCAGCACGACGTAGGGCGCCGCGATCCCCAGCCCGGCGAGTTCGGCCCGGCCTGCCGCCGTGGCCCCGAGCCCGCCGGGCCGGTAGGGCGCGCGCGCAACGCCCGCCACCTCCACCAGGTCGCGGAAGGAGCGCGCGGCGTGCGCGTCGCGGCGAAACGGCACGCACACGGTGTAGAGCGCGTCGCGCGGCCCCCCGGTCGCAAAGCCCACGCGCTGGCGGGCCCCCCCCAGGCGCGCCAGCAGCGCCCCGCTGTGCGCGAAGGGCTCGAAGTCGACCGCGAGGCAGGGGGGCGCGCGCCGCAGCCGCAGCGCCGCACGCCCCAGGTCGGCCGCCGCGGCCACCACGCCGCGCGTGGCCGGCAGGAGCAGGTCGTCGGCGAGGTCCTCCACCAGGGGCCGGTTCGCCGGCAGCGTGGCCAGGGTCAGCCGCGCCGCGGGGTAGCGGGCCTTCAGGTCGCGCACGACCGGGCGCAGGAGGGCCCAGTTGCCCAGGCCCCAGAACTTGACCACGAGGATGCGCCGGACCTGCGTCACCGGTCGGGGCGGGCGGCCCAGCGCC
>JAPKHB010000348.1 GCA_026647295.1 Planctomycetota bacterium
GGCCCCTCGTCGGGGCTCTTCATCACGAGCCGCTTCGGGTGCTGCGCGTCGCGGTAGCCGCTGCCCGCGCGGGCCTCCTCGTCCGGATCCCGCTCCCAGTGGCCGACGCCCACCACGCAGACCGTCTCGCCGTGCTCGACGACGCCCTCGTGGTAGCGGAGGTTCTTGTTGAACACCCAGCCCTGGGCGGAGTGGCCTCGCTCGGCGAGGAACGCCTCGAGCTGGTCCTCGAAGCCCTCGCCCTGCGCGGCGGCGTGGGCCTCGGCCTCGCGCAGGGCCTCGGCGAGGGCGGCGCGCCGGCGCCGCGCTTCGTCCAGGTTCGGGCGGGCGCGGGCGAGGGCCTCGCGCGCCGCGTCGCGCAGGCCCGCGGTCACGGCCACCGGCTGGGCGCGCCGTGCGCCTTCCAGGCGCGCGGCCTCCGCGCGCGCGCGGGGCTCGGCGGCCTCCAGCCGGGCGAGCGCCTCCCGCGCCGTTCGGGCCCGTTCGAGGGCGCGGCCGGCGCGCGCGCCCTCGTCGCGGGCGCGGCGCGCGGCGTCCCACTCCGCCGCGGCGCGCTGCTCGGCCCGCGCGGCCTCTGCCAGGCGTTGTGCGAGCGCCGCGCGGCCCGCGTCGAGCGCGGCGGCGCCGGGGGCCGGGACCGCGGCCAGGTCCAGCGTCGCCAGCGCCTGCGCGCGCAACGTCGCGCGGCGCTCCCCGAGCGCCGCCACGCGCCGCTCCAGTTCCGCCGCCCGGTGCTTGAGCACCGCGGTGATCCGGCGGTAGTGCCCGGCTCCGAACAGGCGCTCGAGGATCGTCTCCCGCTCCGTCGAGCTGGCCGAGAGGAGTTGACGGAACCCCCCCTGCGGGAGCACGACCACCTGGCGGAACTGGTGGCTCGCAAAGCCCAGCCGGGCCTCCACCGCGGCGCGCACCTCGCGCGCCGGGTCGCCGGCCAGCCGGTAGAGCGTGGCTTCGGCGGGTTGCAGGGTCGTGCCCTCGCCGACCCGCCGCGGGCGCTCCTGGGCCGGGGCCCGGCGCACGCGGAAGCGCTCCGCCCCCAGCGCGAAGTCGAGTTCGACCTCCGTGAGCACGTCGGCGGCGGCGTGTTGGCTGCGCATCTGCTCGCCCTTGCGTTCGTCGCCCGACGTGTCCCCGTAGAGCGCAAAGCACAGGGCGTCCAGGAGGCTCGTCTTCCCCGCGCCCGTGGCCCCGTGCACGAGGAAGGTGGCGCCCCGCGGCAGGGCCTCGAAGTCAAGGACCTGGCGCGCGGCGTAGGGCCCGAACGCCTGGAGCGAGAGCCGCAGCGGCCTCACGGCGCTCCCTCCGCGCCCCCGCGGTCGGGGTCGCGCGCCGCCTCCGCCAGCGCCTCCCGCAGCGCCGCCTCCTGCGCCGGATCGAGGTCCTCGCCCTCCACCGCGCGGAAGAAGTCGCGGAACAACTCGAGGTCCGCCCGGCCGCGGGTCGGGGCCGCGCGCCCGGCGCCCGCGCCGCCGCGGCGGCCCGCCAGTTCCAGCGCCAGCGCGTTGGGGTACACCTCGCGCGCCCGCCCCATGGGGTCGAGCAGCGCCTCCGGGTTGGTCAGGCGCAACTGCACGTAGTCCTCGCGCCCGGGGTCGTCGGCCCCGCGGGCGAGCAACTCGGCCAGCGTCCCGGTCAGGACGCGCACGTCGCGCGCCGGGACGAGCGCGTGTTCGGTCACGGTCACGGCGCCGGCGCCGTCGAGTTCGACCTCCAGCACGGCCTTGCGGTGCGCCGCCTCGGAGAAGGAGTACTTGAGCAGGGAGCCGCTGTAGCGGACGTGGCCCCGGCCCGCCACCGTCTGCGGACGGTGCAGGTGGCCGAGGGCGACGTAGTCGAAGCCGTCGAAGACCGACGCCGACACCGTGCCCGCGCCGCCGACGCTCAAGGGGCGCTCCGAGTCGCTAACCTCGCCGCCCCGGACGAAGGCGTGGGCGAGCAGCACGTGGCGCGCCGCGGGCTCGCGCGGGGCGCGCGCAAGGCAGGCCTTGAGCGCCGCCTCGTGGTCCGCGGCCGCCACGCCCAGGCGCACGCGCACCTCCTCGGGTTCGACGTAGGCCAGGCGGTGGAACGCGACCGGGCCGTGCTCGTCCTCCAGCACGAGCGGGTGTTCGATCGCGTGCAGCGAGCCGGCCACGTGCAGGCCCTCGGCCCGTAGGAAGCGGGAGCCGAAGCCCAGCCGGTCGCCGTCGTCGTGGTTTCCGGCGATCAGGAGGGTGGGGATCCGCAGGTCGAGGACGACCCGTTCGAGCACCCATTCGAGCAGACGCACGGCCTCGACGGGGGGCAGCGCGCGGTCGTAGACGTCGCCGCTCACCAGCAGGGCGTCGGGCGCGAGGCGTTCGAGCAGCGCGACGAACTGCTCGAGCACGTGGCGCTGGTCGTCCGTGAGGTGGCGCCCGGCCAGGAGGCGCCCCAGGTGCCAGTCGGAGGTGTGGACAAAGCGCATCGGGGGGAGGAACGATACCGCCGGGGGCCCCCGCCGCCGGGTCGGCCAAGGGCCCCTCGACCCCGGGGCGGCGCGGGCGTCCCCCCGGAGCGGGGGCCGCCCCGGGCCCGGGGTGCGGGCGGCGCGCCCGTGGGCGCGGTAGGCTCTGGCCCTGGCTCCTGGAGGGTCCCGCATGCCGGTCCATCCCACGGGCAAGGTGATCCGGCGCGGGAGCGGAAGGTACCGGTCGGGCGATCGTCCCCCCGCGCCGGACTGGGACGTGCGCATCCTCACGGGATGGGGCGTGGCGCTCGTCCTGACGTGGATCCTGCCCCTGTACCTGCCGCTGGGCTTCGAGTCCCGGTGGGTCTGGCCCTGGACGCTGATCCGGATGCAGGGCGGGGTCGGCACCCTCCTGCTGGTGCTCTGGCCCGTGCTCGGCGTGGCCCTGGTCGTCGCGGCGCGCCGGGGACAGCCCGTCACGCGCGGCTGGGTGGCGCTGGGCGGATCGCTCGGGTTCGTCCTGCTGCCGCTGCTGGCCGACGAGACGAACGCGGTGATGTTCAACGAGTACACGGGCGCGTTCGGCGCGCTGGCCATCCTGGGCTACCTGGGCCTGCCCGCCATGGCCGCCGGCAACCGGGTCTACCGCCGGCACGCCGGGCGGCGGGGCGCCGGGGCGATCGCCGCGGCCGGGGGGCTGGCGGTCCTGGCGCTCGCCGTGGTGCCGTCCATCGGGGTGGGGAAGCGCCACGCGCCGGTCGAGGTGTACGGCGAAGCGGCCGCCTGGAAGGCGGCCTGGCCGTTCCTCCTCTGGTTCCTCGGCGCGCTCTGCGCCGCGGGGCTCGCCGTGGGCCTGCTCGCGCGGCCCGCGGTCGACGGGATCCCGCGCCTGCTCGGGCGCATGCTGCGCGGGTTGATGTGGGGGGGGCCCGTGGCCGTGCTCCTGATGCTCCTGATCGTCGCCGAGGGGAGGTCCACGGGCCCGCTGCTGCTCGTCTTCCTCAAGCAGTTCGGCATGCTCTGCGGGGTGGTGATCGTGATGGCGGTCGGCGCGGCCCGCCTGCTCCAGGGCCCTGATCCGGCGGGCCTCGCCCTGGACGAGGCCGAACTGCGGCGCGCCTTCGAGTAGCGCGGGCGCCCGGGGGACGGCCGGTGCCGGGCGTCGCCCGGTGGCGAAGGCTCCCCGGGCTACGCAAGGCGGCGCCCCCCCGCTAGAGGAGGCCCATCTGCAGCCGGGCCTCCTCGGAGAGCTTCTCCATCGTCCAGGGCGGGTCCCAGACCAGGTCCACCGTGCACTCCGAGACGCCCTCGAGGGCCTTGATGCGCGTCTCGACCTCGCCGGGCAGGCTGCCCGCGACGGGACAGGCCGGCGAGGTCAGCGTCATCTGCACCGCGACCGTCCCGCGCGCTTCATCGACCTCCACGCCCTAGA
>JAPKHB010000349.1 GCA_026647295.1 Planctomycetota bacterium
GGCGCAGACGGCGACTCCGCGGGCGACGAGGCGGTGGACGATCCGCCGCAGCGCCTGCCCGCGCTCGACGTGGTGGCCGAGCGCTTCGACATCAACGAGCTCGAACTCGGCCGCCTCGAGGTCCTCGCACGCAACCGCGGCAACCTCTGGCAGCTCGACCGCTTCGCGCTGGTGAGCGCCGACGGACGCCTCGCCGGCAAGGGGCAGTGGCGCGCGGGCGCGCGCCAGCGTGGAGGCCGGGAGCGTGGGCTCGTGGCGGCGGAGCCCGACCGCCAGCTCGAGCTCGAGGCCTCCCTCGGAGGCCAGGGCGGCGAGCGCCTCGGCCTGCTCGGGGGCGTCGTTCTCGCCGGCGATCAGCACGTACTCCAGCGTCACGTCGCGGCCGGTCGCCCGGGCGTAGCGCGCGCCGGCGGCCACCAGGGCCGCGGTGCGCCCCGCGGGGCTGCCCGGGACCAGGCGCCCCCGGGCCAGGTCGTCCGGGGCGTGCAGCGAGATGGCGAGCTGGACGCCCAGGCGAAGCGCCGCGAGCCGTTCGATGCCGGCGGGTGTTGCCGCCGTCGAGACCGTGATGCGCCGCGGGCTGAAGGCCAGCCCCTCGGGCGCGGTCCAGACCCGGATCGCCTGGGCGACCGCGTCCAGGTTGAGCAGCGGCTCGCCCATCCCCATCAACACCACGTGGCTCGCCCGGCCCCCCAGGTGGGCCTGGACCCGGATCAACTGCTCCACGATCTCGGCGGGCGTGAGGTTGCGCACGAGCCCCCCGACGCCCGAGGCGCAGAACACGCAGCCCATGGGGCAGCCCACCTGCGTCGAGACGCACACCGTGCGCCGGCTGCGCTCCGGGATCAGGACCGTCTCCACGCGCCGGCCGTCGGCGAGCGCGAGCAGCCACTTGCCCGTGCCGTCCGCCGAGGTCTGCACCTCGACGACCGCGGTCGCCGGCGCGGGCTGGAGGTCCCAAAGGCGCTCGCGCAGCGCCGCGGGCAGCGTGTGCACCGTGCGCGGGTCGAGCCGCCCCTCCACGGTGAGCGCGTGAAACGCCTGGCGCGCGCGAAACGCGGGCTCGCCCTGGGCCCTAAACCACGCGGCCCAGTCCGCGGGCAGCCAGCCCGCCAGCCCGCCGTGGGGCGGGGCGCCGGTCGCGCCGCCGGCGGGGGGCCGCCGCGCCACGGCCCGCTAACTGCCGGTCTTGCGCCGGCGCACGGAGCGCTGGACGGGCCCGCGGCCGCGCACCGCGTCCTCGGTGACCCGGAACACGCTCCCCGCCTCGGCTTCGGGCAGGTCGAACATGCTGTCCAGCAGCAGTTCCTCGAGGATCGAGCGCAGGGCGCGCACGCCCGTCTCGCGCTCGTAGGCCCGGTCCGCGATCGCCAGCAGCGCGGGCTCGTCGAACTCCAGCGTCGCGCCCTCCATGGCGAAGAGCTGCTGGAACTGGCGCACGAGCGCGTTGCGCGGCTGGGTGAGCACGCGCACCATGTCGGCCCGGGTGAGGGGGTCGAGCGTCGTGATCACCGGCAGCCGGCCCACGAACTCGGGGATCATCCCGTATTCGACCAGGTCGTGCGGCTCGACCCGGCGCAGGAGCCGGGCCCGTTCCAAGGCCTCCCGGTCGACGCTGTCCGCGTCGGCGCCGCGGCCAAAGCCGATCAGGCTGGTGCCCAGGCGCCGCGCGACGATGTCTTCCAGGCCCGAGAAGGTGCCGCCGCAGATGAAGAGGATGTTCTGCGTGTCGATCTGGATGTACTGCTGCTCGGGGTGCTTGCGCCCGCCCTGGGGGGGCACGTTGGCCACCGTGCCCTCCATGATCTTGAGCAGGGCCTGCTGCACGCCCTCGCCGCTCACGTCGCGCGTGATGGAGGGGTTCTGCGTGGTGCGGTTGATCTTGTCGATCTCGTCGATGTAGACGATGCCGAACTCCGCCCGGCCGCGGTCGAAGTCGGCCGCCTGGAGCAACTTGAGCAGGATGTTCTCGACGTCCTCGCCCACGTAGCCCGCCTCGGTGAGGGTCGTCGCGTCGGCGATGGCGAAGGGCACGTCCAGGAAGCGCGCGAGCGTGCGGGCGAGCAGGGTCTTGCCGCTGCCCGTGGGCCCGGCCAGGAGGATGTTGCTCTTGTCGATCTCGACCTCGGCCTCGCCCTCCTGGCGCGCCCGCCGGTAGTGGTTGTACACGGCCACCGAGAGGGTCTTCTTGGCGTGGTCCTGGCCGATCACGTACTGGTCGAGGTAGGCCTGGATCTCGCGCGGGCGGCGCAGCGCCCCCTCGGCCGGAAGGCCCGGGGCGGCCGGGCGGCCCGGGCCCTCCCGCGCGGGGCGCCGGCGGGTGGGCCGACCGCTGCGCTTGAGCTCCTCCAGGAGGATCGTGTTGCACAGCTCCACGCACTCGTTGCAGATGTTGATCCCCGGCGGGCCGGCGATCAGGCTCTCGACGTGGTGGCGGCTCTTGCCGCAGAAGGTGCACTTCTCGACGGGTCCGCGCTTGGAGGTCATGGAGGCTCCCGGCCCGGCGGGCGGGGCCCGCCCGCCAAGGGGAATCGGTTCGGCTGCGCGCGAGTGTACCCGCAGGCGGGGCGGCCGGGTCACGCGCGCCGCCACCCGCGGGGGGGGCCGGGCGCCCGCGGCGGACACCGGCCCGGTCCGGGACCGGGCACCGGCCCCCCGCGCGGGGCCGCCCCGGCCGGCCGCTACGAGGCCGGCTGGGGCGCGGCCTGCTTCTTCTTCGGCTCGACCACCTCGTCGAGCAGCCCGTAGGCGCGGGCCTCGGGGGCCGAGAGGAACTTGTCGCGTTCGGTGTCGCGCTCGATCTCGGCCAGGGTGCGCCCGGTGTGCCGGGCCAGGATCTCGTTGAGCAGCCGGCGCATCGCCAGGATCTCCTCGGCCTGGATCTCGATGTCCGCGGCCGTCCCCTGCGCGCCGCCCCAGGGCTGGTGGATCATGATCCGGGCGTTGGGCAGCGCGTAGCGCTTGCCCGGCGTGCCGGCGGCCAGGAGGATCGCGGCCATGCTGGCCGCGCTGCCGATGCACACGGTCTCGATGGGGCAGGAGATGTACTGGAGCGTGTCGTACACGGCCAGGCCCGCGGTGATGCTGCCGCCCGGGCTGTTGATGTACAGGTGCACGTCGCGGGCGCGGTCGGACTTCTCGAGCACCAGCAACTGCCCGATGAGCAGGTTGGCCACCGTGTCGTTGATGGGCGTGCCCAGGTACACGATGCGGTCCTCGAGCAGCCGGCTCCACACGTCGTAGTGGCGCTCGCCGCGCCCCGTGCGCTCGATGATGACCGGGTTGGGGATGTAGCCCATCGGGCCGGTGCCGTCGGCCGCCGGCGGGGCGTTGTGCTGGCTCATCGCGGACCCTCCTCGGGGGTGTCCTTCGGGGCGGCGTCGCCCGGCACCTCGATCACCTTGGCGTGGCGCCGGATCAACTCGCGGACCTTCTTGCGCCGGATCTCGCCGCGCAGGTTCTCCAGGCGCACCGGGTCGCGGAACATGCCCGCGATGCGCTCGAGCGGCTCGCCCGACCGGGCGGCGACCTCCTCGATCGTGACGGCGAGTTCCTCCTGCAGGGCCTCCACGCCTTCTTCGGCGGCGATGCGGTCGAGCACGAACACCTCGCGCAACTCCTGCTCGATGGCCCCGCGCGCGTCGGCCTGCTGCGCGGCGATCGCCTGCTCCACCTGCTCCTCGCTGACGCCCTCGACCGAGGCGCGGAAGCGCATCCGGCCCGCCCACGCGGCGAGGTCCTGCTCCACGAACTCGTCGGGCAGCGAGAGTTCCACTTGGCCGAGCAGCTGCGCCACCAGCTTCGTCTCGGTGGCCTGCTCCTCCAG
>JAPKHB010000035.1 GCA_026647295.1 Planctomycetota bacterium
GTTTGCCGGCGAGCAGTTGTTCGCGCATTTTGTCGCGCGTGCGCTGCCGCCGCTGCTCCAGCTCGTTCTCGCTTTCCAACCCCGAGCGCCGCCGCCCCCAGCACCCAGAGCGCAGCGCGTCTTCGCGTCAGTTCCCACCTCCCGGGTCCCCGCCCATCTCAAAGGCCCCTGGGTGCGCGATCCCGCGCCCCCGCCCACAGTCCCCCCGCGCCTTGCCGCCAGGCGCGCAACCCCGGATCGGCAGGCTCCGGTCCCGCCAACCCCGGGCGCCCCACCCTCCAAGCCACGCCCCCTTGCGGCGGCCATCCGTCCGCGGGCGGCATGCCGGACCCGGCCGGGAAGCCCTCATGCGGTCGCGTCGAAGCGCCGCGCGGGGAGGCCTCGGATCTGGACCCAGTACTCCTCCCGAACGTCGCTATCGATCTCGATGGGAACGCGCCCACCGTAGAGTCGATCGGCCCCGTCCTTGCGGGGGCCGGAGATCCAGTACTCATCGCCGGTCTGCACCTCGACGTAGTTGGCCTTGAAGCCACGTCCCCGCAGGCTGCGGAACTCACGACCCTGGCAGTAGATCGTCTTGCCCGACTTGGAGAACGTGACCCTGCCGATCCGCGCCGGCCCGTTCAGGCTCCCGGCCTTGCACTCGATGTACATGATCCGTGACGTGATGGGTCCGACCGCCGCCATGCTCCCCTCACGCACACCCAAAACCCGCAGCACCCATCCCCACGACCGCCCCAAGGGCGAACGGTCCCGCGCCCCGTTCGGGCCCCCGATCCGCGGCGCACCGCCCCCTCACGGCCGCGAGGATCCGCGAAGGGCCGCGCGCGTCCGGTTGGCAATCGCCCAGTAGATCCCCCCGCACCCCAGCAGGACCAGACCCAGGATCCAGGCAAAGGTGAACCGGGAATCGCTCGAGAGCCCGAACACCAGGAAGATCAGGCCCATCGAGAGGAACAGGACCGGAACCACGAAGAGGCTGGGCGCCCCGACGGCCACGGGCGAGACCCGGACGTTCCTCTCGATCAGCGCACTAAGGGCCGCCACGCGCTCCTCGCAGCGGCCCCGACACGCCAGGCCGTCCTCGAACCCCACCGCGCAGTCCGGACAAAGCCCCCGCTGGCAGGACTTGCACAACCCGACGGACACCCGGTCCTGGTGCTGGAAGCAGTTCACGAACTCACCCCCCGCCCGCGCCCCGACCCGGGCCCAAAGCCCGCCCGCGCCAAGGGCCCCGCCGACCACCCACCGCCGTCAACTTTACTTCCTGCGCCGGGGACGGGAGGGCGGGGCGGGCAGTTCCTGCCAGCGATCGTCCCCCGGCTTGCTGGGCGGCAGCCTCATGCGCGGTCGCTTGCCGCGGGTCTGGTCGGCCAGGATCTCGCGCAGGGCAACCTCCGCGGCGCACATCGTGCGCCAGTCCGGGGGCGTCAGGCGGTAGCGGGGGTTGGCCCGTTGGATCGCCAAGAAGCCGGCCTCCAGCAGCGCCAGCCGGGCCGAGATGGCCGCCAGCAGGGGGAACAGCTTGGCCGTGGACAGGACCTCGGCGGGCACGTCGGCCGCCTGGGCGATGCGACCCTGCGCCGTGCGCATCGCCGTGTGAACGATCGCACAGGCGTACACCTGCATGGCCACCGCGTTGCTGTTGCCGCAGTAGAAGCGCTTGAGGTTCAGCACCTCCTTCAGATCCTGGAACAGCCGCTCCACCTGCCAGCGATCGCGGTACAGCGCGGCGACCTCCTGGGCCGAGAGCTGGGCGGGATCCAGCACGTTGGTCAGGAACTCGTGCGTGCGGTCGCCAATCCGCAGCCGCACCAGCCGGGCCGGCAGGCGCGCGCGGACCCCCAGCTCCACGCGCCAGTCCTCCAGCACGCCGTTGGGGACGCGGGTGAAACTGAGGCGTTGCTCGTTTCGGGTCTTGGCGCTGGGCTGGCGCCGAAACACGGCCAACAGGCCCTGGGCGGTGGCTTCGCCAAGGACCTTGGGCGTCCCGTACAAGCGATCGGCCAGCACCAGGGCCCCCGCCTCCAGGGTAGCCAGGACCTGGCGGGCCAGCGTGAGTTCGCCGATCCGCAGCGAGGGCTCAAAGAGCAGGTCGGCCAGCGTGCCGCGCCTGAGGTCGTAGCAGGCCAGCACCTGGCCGGGAATCGGCACGGCGGTCTTGCCCCGCGTGCCCTTGAGGAGCCGCGCCACCGGGTCCAGGTCCGATCCGTCCAGGATGAGGAGCCGGGAGAAGCGCGCGGCCAGCGGGGCGTGCTGCTGGGCAAAGCAGGGCGGCTCCTGCTCCGCCACGCTCCGCACGAACGCCCGAAACACGCGGGCGAAGAAGGCTGGGTCCAGGCTCTGGCAGCGTTGGAAGAAGGCCTGGGGCGAGGCGTCCACGTCCGGGTAGCCCGTCTGCCCGCCCTTGGCGGCAAAGCGAAGGGCCTGGGAGAGGGAGTCGGGAGCCTGTGCGGCCACCGCCGTCCAGAACTGGACCAGCTTCTCCAAGGTCCAGAGCCGCTCCCGCTCCGCGACCCGGACCTCCCCATAGGCGGCCTGGATCAGCGCCGGAGTCAGGTACTCGTGGACCACATTCACGACCCCCAAGAGATCCACGGTCTGGTTTGCGTTCGGCTGCTTCGGCATGGCGATCCTCCTGAACGGAGAGATCGGCCACCCGGGGCGCCTCCCGGCGCCCGGTCACCGGTTTAAGTTGACGGCGGTGGCTGCGCACACCCCCCCTGCACCCCCCCGCGCCCATTCAGTGGATTCGGGCGTGCCGTACCATCGCGGGCATGACCGATCCGTCGCCCCCGCGCCCCCGGAGCCTGCTCGGGCCGCTCGCCGCCTTCGCCCTGCTCGCCCTGCTGTACGCCGGCTGGCGGGCGCTGCCGCGCGGACCCACGGCGCCGCCCCCGCGCGCGCCGGCGGCGCCCGCCGGGCCCGAGGGCCGCATCGGGTCGATCCCGCGGGCGCGCTTCTACATCGAGCGCGACCGTTTCCTGCCGGCCACGGACCCGCGCGTGGTCGGCGCCGCGCAGGCCACCTTCCTCGAGCCGGCCGACGAGGTGTTCGGCGTCGTCGTGGCCGGGGAGGCGCGGGCCTACCCCATCCCGATGCTCGCCTACCACCACGTGGTCAACGACGTGATCCAGGGGATCCCCGTCGCGGTCACCTATTGAGTGATCTGCTCCTCCGGGATCGGTTTCGATCCCGTGCTCGACGGACGGCGGCTGACCTTCGGGTTCCAGGGCATCCACCAGGGCGTGGCCCTGCTCTATGACCACCCCACCGACTCCCTGTGGCTGCACCTCACCGGCGAGTGCATCGCCGGGCCGCTCGCCGGCCGGACCCTCGCGCGGCTGGCCACCGGGCGCCACACCACCTGGGCGGACTGGCGGCGCTGGCACCCGGAAACGACCGTGCTCGCCCCCGAGGCGCGGTGGATGAACCAGCCGCTCGACCAGGGCTACTTCTCGCGCGAGGCGGCGCGCAGCGGGGCCGAGTTCCTGCCCGGGGGCTTTCGCGCCACCATCCACGACCGCGACGAGCGCCTCGCGCCAAGCGCGCTCGTGTACGGCGTGCGGGCCGGCGGCGTGGCCCGCGCCTACCCGCTCTCGCGCCTGGCGGGCCACGCCGTGGTCGAGGAGGACGTCGGGGGCGTGCCGGTGAGCCTCTGGTTCGACCTGGCGAGCCGCTCGGCCGTGGCCTACGACCGGCGCCTGGACGCGCACCGCCTGAGCTTCCTGGAGGACGCGGGCGGGCGGCGGCGCGACCGGGAGACGGGGAGCCTCTGGACGCTCGAAGGGCGCTGCGAGTCGGGCCCGCTCGCGGGCCGCCAGCTTCGGCGCATGGACGGGCTCCTGGCGGAGTGGTACGGCTGGTACGCCCACCACCCCGACACCGGCCTGTGGCTCGGTCCCTGACCCCGGCGGGGTCGCCCGGGGGCGTTACGAGGGCGCGGAGCGGGTGCGGCCTCGGGACCGTGCCCCCGCGTAGGCTTGGGGCGTGGCCCGCGCCCTCCTCGCCCCCCTCGTCCACGCGCTGGCCTGGTCCAGCGGCTTTACGCTGCGCCGCGCCCGCGCGCACCCCGTCGCGCGCGTGCTGATGCTGCACGCCGTGGGCCCGGGCGGGTTGGCGGCGGCGCGGCTGGAGGCGCTGCTCCGGGCCCTCACGCGCCACTTCCAGGTGCGTCCGCTCCGGGAGTTGGTCGCGCACGCGGCCCGCGGCGAGCCCTTCACCGGCCGCGAGGTCGCCCTCACCTTCGACGACGGCCAGCGGTGCCACGCGGAGCGGGTGGCGCCGCGGCTGGCGGCGTTCGGCGTGTCCGCCACCTTCTTCGTGTGCCCGGGCCTGATCGAGAGCGGGCGCTGGATCTGGAACCTCGAGGCGCGCGCCCGGCTGCGCTCGCTTTGCGCCCCGGCGCGCGCGGAGTGGCTGCGGGCGCTCGGGGCCCCGGCGCCCGAGGCGGGGGTCGAGGCGGCGGTGGCCTGGCTCAAGACGCTCGGCCCCCCCGAACGCGAGGCCGCGCTCGGGCGCCTCGCCGAGGCGACCCCCGCCTGGCGGCCCACGGCGGCCCAGGCGGATCTCCTGGCGCCCCTCACCCCCGCGCAGGTGCGGGGGCTGGACCCCCGCTGGATCGACGTGGGCAGCCACACCCTCACCCACCCGATCCTGCCCACGCTCCCCGCCGCGGCGCTCGAGGCCGAGGTCGCCGACAGCCGGCGGCTCCTGGAGGCGTGGCTCGGGCGGGCGGTTCCCCACTTCTGCTACCCCAACGGCGCGCAGGACGCGCGCGTGCGCGCGGTGGTCGCGCGCCACTACGAGGCCGCCGTCAGCACCGAGCCGGGTGCGCTGGGCCCCGGCACCGACCCGTGGCGCATCCCGCGCGTGGGGGTCGAGGCGCGCTGGGCCACGACGGCCTGGCGCATGGTGCGGCCATGACGGCCCGCGTGCTCGTGCTGGACGGACACAGCCGGGCGGCCCTGGAGTGCGTGCAGAGCCTCGGGCGCGCCGGCGCGCGCGTCGAGGTGGCCGCCGCGGCCCCGGACGCCCGCGCGCTGCGCTCGCGCCACGTGCGGGCGCGCCACCGCCAGCCGGCCGACGGCGCGGCGTTCGCGCGCTGGCTCTCGCGCCTGGCCGAACTCTCGCCCTTCGACCTCCTCCTGCCCACCACCGAGACGAGCCTCGGGCGCCTGCTCGCCCACCCCGCGCGCGCGCCCTTCCTCGAGCGCGCCGTCCTGGCGCCGCCCCCGGCGCTTGACCTGGCGCTCGACAAGCAGCGCACCTGGGAGCACGCCCGCGCGGTGGGCGTACCGGTCCCCGAGGGCCTGTGCCACCCCCGCGGCGCGCCGCCGGGGCCCGGCCCGGGCCTTCCGGCCGTGCTCAAGACCGTGACCAGCAAGGTGCAGACGCCCACGGGCCTGCGCGCGGCGACCGCCTTCCTCGCCCGCGACGAGGCCGCGCGCCGGGCCTGGCTCGCGGGGTGGCTGCCGCACGTCGCGGTGCAGGAGCAACGCTGGGTGCCCGGGACGGGCGTGGGCGTGGAGGTGCTCTACGAACGGGGCCGGCTGCGCTGGGCCTTCGCCCACCGCCGCCTGCACGAGTGGCCCTTGAGCGGCGGGGCCAGCACCTGGCGCGAGGCCATCGGGGTTCCGCCCGCCCTGCGGCGGGCCACGCAGGCCCTGCTCGATCCGCTCGATTGGCACGGCGTGGCGATGGCCGAGTACCGCGTGGCGGAGGACGGCGCGTTCGTCCTGCTCGAGATCAACCCGCGCCTGTGGGGCTCGCTCGCCCTGGCGCGGGATGCGGGCGTGGACTTTCCGCGCGGCCTCCTCGCGCTCGCCCAGGGCCGCGACCCCGGGCCCCAGCCGCGCGTGCGGGTGGGGATGCGCACGCGCCTCCTGCCCGAGGACCTCGAATGGCTGCGCGCCAACTGGAGCGCCCCCCGCGACGACCCGCTCCTTTGCGTGCGCCCGCGGCTGGCCTCGCTGGGGGAGTGGCTGGGGCTGTGCACGGGCCGCGAAGGCGTGGACCACGCCGACGCGCGCGACCCGGCCCCCCTGCGGGCGCTCCTGGTCGTGTACGCCCGCACCAAGGCCGCGGGACTGGCGGCGCGGGCCGCCGCGCTCGCGGGGCGGGCGGCGGGGCGCCTCGTCCCCCGGCGGCTCCCGGCCGGGCCCGTGCGCCGCATCGAGGTGCTGTGCTACGGCAACATCTGCCGCTCTCCGCTGGTCGCCGCGCTGGGCCGGCGCTTGGCGCCCCACCTGGAGTGGGCGTCGGCGGGCTTCCACCTGCCGGAGGGTCGGCCGACGCCGGGCGACTTCGCGGCCGTGGCCCGGCAGGCCGGCGTGGACCTGGACGCGCACCGCTCCCGGCGGGTGCGGGGCGAGGACCTGGCGCACGCGGACCTCATCCTGGTGATGGACCGGTCGAACCTCGCCCGCCTGCGGCGCGAGCACCCGGCCCTGGCCCGGCGCGCCGTGTTGCTGGGTCCGTTCGGACCCGACCGCGCCGCGGAGATCCCCGACCCCTACGCCCTTGACCCGGCCGCCCAGGCGCGCGTCGTGGAGCAGGCGCGCCGGGCCCTGGAGGGCCTGCTGGCCGCCCTCGGGGCCCGCGGCGCGTTAGGTGGGGCGTAGGTTGCCCGGCGGCCACCGGGTGCGGGTCGGGCATGCGCGAGGCCGACATGGGAGGATGTCGCCCCGCCCTTGCCCGGCGCCCCGCGCCGTCCGGAGAGCCCCCGTGAAGCCGCCGAGTTCCCTGCGCCGCTCCCCCGCCCTGGCGCTCCTGCTCGCCGCCGGGGCCTGCGCCACGCCGGTCGCCCCCCCGGGCGCGCCGGTGGCCGCCGGTCCGCCCACGAGCATCGCGCGCGCCGCCGCGCCCGCGACCCCGGCGCCGGCGGTGGCCGCGCCGGCCCCGCCCGCGGCCTGGTCCGCGCCGACGGCGTCGCCTTCCCTCGCGCCAGCGCCCCGCGCCCCCGGCGCCGGGGCGGCCCCGTCCGCGCCCGCCGCCGCGCCCTTCACCTTCCGCTTCGCCGTGGGCGACGAGGTGGGGATGGTCTTCTACGAGCCCGGCGTCGAGAAGATGGAGCCGCGCGAGGTGACGGCGCGCATCCTTCCGGACGGGACCATCACCCCGCCCCTGCTCGACCCGGTGCCCGCCGCGGGCCGCACGATCAAGGAACTGCGCGACCTGCTCACCGAGCGCTACACGCGCTACATCAAGGACCCGTCCATCACCGTCACGGTGCGTTCCATCTACGCGGCCCGCGCGTTCGTGCTGGGCGAGGTGAACGAGCCGCAGGCCGTGGAGATCCTCGGCAACACCAGCGTGCTGCAGGCGATCGCGATGGCCGGCGGCTTCGTGCGCGAGAGCGCCGACCGCAACACGATCCGCGTCGTGCGCGGCCGCCCCGGCGAGCAGCCCCAGGTGCTCACCGTGGCCGGCGACGCGATCCTCTCGGGCCGCGCCCGCTCGGTCGTGCTGCAGCCCGGAGACGTCGTCTACGTGCACCCGACGGGCTTGAGCCAGTGGAGCCGCGACTTCAACACCGCCCTCCAGCCGCTGGCCACCCTGCTCAGCAGCGTGGCCGGCTTCTTCGTCACCCGCGACCTGATCCTGGACCGGTGACCGCCCCCCGGCCAGGCTCCCTGGGGCCATCCCGCGGCTTGGGGACCGCGTTCCCCTGCGTGGCAAGGATCCGGGCTCTCGGCCGTCCTCCCGGCTCGGGACGGCTGGACTTGGGGCCTTCAGGTGGCCTCCCGGCGTGGGAGAAGCGCGCAGCGGGCGAGTCGACGTGAGGAGGCACGCCGCCCTCCTTTGGGCGATCACGCTTGCGGGCATTGCGCTCCTGGCCATCGCTTGGCCCTCTGTTCGGCCGCAGGAGGGGGGGAGGCCCAGCGCTCCAGGGATCCCGAGGGCGGCGGGAAGCCCCCGGTTGCAGGTCGCTCGGACGGAGGGCCCCCTCCCGCCCAGCGACGGGCAGGGCGAAGGCGGAGCCGCGGGTGTGGATGGCGGCTTGCGCCACTTCCGCGTGGTCGATCGCGACTCGCAACGGCCCGTGGCGCACGCACGCGTCTTCGTCGCCACCAGTCCCGGATCCGTCGTACCCGTGGAGTCGGCGGGAGTGACCGACGAGGATGGGGCATGCAGCATGGAGGTGGCCCACGACTCCACGTGCGTCTGCGTGGTCGCAAGGGGCTACCTGTCGCATTGCGAGCCGCTGCTGGGCGCGGAGTCCCAGGTCCTGGTCGTACGAAGGGGGGGGACGCTGGTGGGGCGGGTGGTCGATCAGTTCGGCCAGCCGGTTCGCGAAGCCGAGGTCGTCGCCGAGGGCACGGCGGCCGACGGCCTGTGGCCCGCTTGCGAACGCTGGCTGGTCGCAGGACGGACCGGGGCGATCTCCCCCACCGGTCCGGAAGGGGAGTTCCTCCTCTCGGGGCTCGAACCCGACGCCGAGTACGCGGTGTTCGCGCGGGCGCAGGGGTACACCGAAGCGCATGGCCGGCCTCGGGTGACCGCGCGGAGCGGCGCGGCGCCGATCGTGGTCGAACTCCTCGCCTGCGCCGTCGTCCACCTGCGGTACCGCGACGCGGAGACGGGCCAGCCCGTGCGGGGAGTTCGGAGCGCGGCGTTCGGGACCGCCGGCACCCGCATCGTGGGGACACGCGTCGATGGCTCCCCCGGCACCCTCGAGCGCGACCAGGCGCTCTGGAAGGGCGAGTACGGAATCCTCGTGCTCGCGCCTCGGCCCGGCGAGTGGACGGAGGGCGCCGTGTTGGCGGCCGAACTTGCGTGTTCGCGGCTGGGCTACGAGAGTCGGCGGGTACGCATCGAAGCCCCCCTCGGAGCGACGGTGAGCACGGAGGTCACCCTGCGACGGCTTCCCTCTGGGCCGTGGGTCCGGGCCCGCCCGCGCGCGGCCTACTCCGGCGGGCGGTCCTTCGACGGGGCGCTGTGGATCACGCTGAAGGCAGAGACGGGGCGCATGGATCGCTTCCTCACGTTCGAGGGCGGGGTGGCGGAGGAGGAGATCCTGGTCCCGCCCGGAGTCTTTCGGATCCAGCCGCGCGGCGCGCGGTCGATCGGGCGCCTGTGGGATCCGGCAGGGCCCGAGGTGATCTGGCGGGCCGCCCCCGAAGGAGAGGCGCCCTGGGTCGAACTGGTCGGCCATCCCGTGTTCCTGCGCGTCTTTGACCCGAGCGGCGTTCGGGTGCGAGCCTATGACGTGGGGGGGCGGTCGATGGCGGCCCCGATGGTCATGTGGGGACGCGTCTGGAGCCTCGAGTCCCTCCCTCGCGGCAGCGCCACGGAACCCGACCCTCCAATCCACGTTCCTGGCGGTTCGTTCGAACTGATCATCGAAGCCCGAGGGACGCTGCGCCAGCGCATCGAAGTCAAGGGGGCTGGAGATGGCTCACCCATCGCGCAGGACGTCCAGTTGACGGAGTGATGCGCGGTCCACGCCGCGCGGGTCCCCGGATCGCCCCTTGCGAGGAGGCGGGTGTCCCGCCTGCCTTGGGCGAGTTGTCCTGGACCGGCTCCGGGGGTGCGCTGGGCATCCGCCCGCCCTGTGCGTGCGCGGCTCCGGGCAGCGCGGAGAGACATGGACCCGTGGTCCGAGCGGCCGGTGGAGAACCGCGGCGGCCGGCGGGGACCGTGCGCGGGCACGGTGCCCGCGCCGCCAAGCCCGGCCGCCGCCAAGGCACCTGGCCGTCGTTGACGGCGGACTGCGCCATCGGACGCGGGCCTGCCCGGGGCGCGCCCCCCGGGCCAGCGCGGACGGCGGTCGCGTCCCCGACGCGGCGGCGGTAGGCTCCGGCCACGATGGATCCCGGCCTGCTCCTCGGCCCGTACCGCATCGAGCGCGTGCTCGGTTCCGGCGGGATGGGGACGGTGTACCTGGCCCGGGTCGAAGAGCCCACGGTGGGGCTGTCCCCCGGCGAACCCGTCGCGTTGAAGGTCGTCCACCCGCAACTCCTCGAGACGCCGGGGTTCTTCAAGCGCTTCCTCCGCGAGGGGGAGATCGGGCGGGCGATCCGGCACGCCAACGTCGTCCGCACGCTCGACTGCGACTCGCTGGTCGTCGCCGGCGCGCGCCGCGACTTCCTGGTGATGGAGTTCGTGGAGGGGCAGACGCTGCGGGCGTTGCTCGAGGAGATGCGGACGGTCCCCGAGGCGCTGTGCCGGCACATCGGGCGCGAGGTGGCGCGGGCGCTCGCCGCGATCCACGGGGCGGGCGCCCTGCACCGCGACGTCAAGCCCGAGAACGTCCTCATCACCGCGGACCACTCGGTCAAGGTGATGGACCTCGGCCTGGCGCGGCTGACCGACGAGGCGTTGCGGCTGTCGCAGGCGGGGACCTTCCTCGGATCGGTGCTGTACGCCGCGCCGGAGTGCTTCCGGCGCGAGGGGGGAGAGCCCGACCACCGCGCGGACCTCCATGCCCTGGGCCTGGTCCTGTACGAACTGTGCACCGGGCGGGCCGCGTACGCGGCCCCCGACATGCATGGCGCCATCGCGCGCGTCCTCGGCGAGGCCCCCCGCCGCATCGGAGAGTCGAACCCGCAGGTGAGCCCCTTCTTCGAGGAGGTGGTCCACACGCTGCTGGCCAAGGACCCCGCGCAGCGCTTTGGCAGCGCCGAAGAGTTGCTCGCGACGCTGGAAGCGGAGGAGTCGGGCGCCTGGTGGCAGGCGCGCGCCCGCGCGCTGCGCGCCGAGACGCGCCGGCCCATCCGCCGCGTGCGCGTTCCGCGGGAGACGGCCCTGTACGGCCGGGAGGCGGAGGTGGAACACCTCCGCAGGCGCTTCCAGGAGGCGAAGGACGGGGCCGGTCGGGTGGTGCTGCTGGAGGGGGAGGCGGGGATCGGAAAGTCCCGGCTGGTGGACGAAGTGGTCGGCCGCCTGCACCAGGAGGGAGAGGACCTGACGTTCCTGTGGGGCTCGTACCCTCCCGGCGGGGCCGCCACGGCCGCGGGGGCCTTCTCCTCCGCCTACCGCGAGCACTTCGGCGAGGCGGGGTCGGCGGAGTACCTGGCGGCCACGCCGGCGTTGGTGGGGGCCTTTGACGCCCTGTTGCGGGGAGAGCCGGCGCCGGAGGCGCGCGAACCGCTCACGCCCGACTCGTTGCAGGCCTGCTTCGTGTACGCCACGCGCGCGCTGGCCCGGGAACGTCCGACCATCATCCTGATCGACGACCTCCACTTCGCCCCCGACGAGGGCCGGGCCCTGTTCGCGGCGCTGGCGACGGCGATCGAGGGCGACCGCGTGCTGCTCGTGGGCACCGCGCGTCCGGGCCTTGCCGAGGCCTGGCGGGCCGGCGTCCTGCGGCGGGATCACGCGACGAGCCTGGCCCTCCCGCGGCTCGGGCCGAAGGACCTGATGCTCCTGCTCCTTGAGACGCTGGGCTCCGAGGCGCTGGCCGCGCGCCTGGGGAGTCAGATCGCCCTCAAGTCGGACGGGAACCCGTTCTTCGCGTTCGAGTTGGTGCGCGGCTTGCGGGAGGGGCAGATCATCACCCAGGCGGAGGATGGATCCTGGATCCTGACCGGCCGCGTCGACGCCATCCAGATCCCGTCCTCGATCCTGGACCTCGTCAACGCCCGCGTGTCCTCGCTGGCTCCTTCCGAGCGCGACCTGCGCGACCTGCTCGACCTGGCCGCGTGCCTCGGCTACGAGTTCGATCCGACGCTGCTGGCCGACGCCCTCGGGGCGGCGCGCATCCCCCTGCTCAAGCAACTCGCCCAGATCGAGCGCGCCCACCGCCTCGTACGGGCCAGTGGCCGGCGCTTCGTCTTCGACCACCACCAGGTCCAGGAGGCGCTCTACGCTTCCCTGCCCGAACTGCTGCGGGAGGAGTACCACGGCCTGCTCGCCGACGCCCTCGAGCGGCGCGCGGGGGGGGCCGAGGGCGGCGACCTCGGGGCGGGGGACGGAGCGACCTGCGTCGCCCTGTGCGAGCACTCGCTCAAGGGGGGGCGGGCCAGCGCCGCCCTGCGGCACCTCGAACGGGCGGTTCGGCACCTGACCCAGGGCTGCCTGCCCGATGCGGCGGCTCGCCTGGACGCCGAGGCCCTGGCCGTTCCGGGGCTCCTGGCGGGGCGCGCGCGCGTCGACGTCCTGCTGCGCATGGCGGCGAGCCTGGATGCCACGCGGCGCGAGGACGCGCACCGGGACGCCGTCAGGGAGGCGGTCGCCCTGGCGGACGCCGACGGCGACCCCGGGGTGCGCGCGCGCGCCCACTGGGCCCTCGGGCACTGCCTGGAACGCGCCCACGCCTTCGAGCCCGCGCGGATCGAACTGGACGTCGCACGCGACCTGGCCGTGGCCGCCGGGGACCGGGCCACCGAGATCCGCGCCCTGAACTGTCGTGGGGTGCTCCACGCCGAGTCCGGGCGCGTGGCCGAGGCGCAGGCGGCCTTCGAGGCCGTCCTTTCGATGCACCGGGCCGCGGGCGACGAGCGCGGCGAGTGCGGCGTCGTGGGGAACCTCGGCATCGCGCACCGGTACCAGGGCCGGCTGGCCGAGGCCCGCCGGTACGGGGAGCGGCACCTGGAACTGGCGCGGCGGCTGGGGGACCGGCGCGGCGAGGTCGCGGCGCTCGGGAACCTGGCGCTGATCGTGGCGGACGAGGGGCGCGCGGAGGAGGCGCGCGAACTGCTCGAGCACTACGTGACGCGCGCGCGAGAGATCGCCCACCGCCGGGGCGAACTGATGGGCACGCGGGCCCTGGGGGTCGCCCATCGGGCGGCGGGGCGCCTGGGGGCGGCGATCGAGTGCCACGCGCGGGCGCTGGCGCTCGCGCGGGAGTGCGGGAGCCGGCTCGACGAGGCCATGGCGACGGGCGAACTCGGGCTGGACTGGATGGAGGTGGGGCGCCTGGAGGCCGCGCAGGAGGCCCTGCAGCGGAGCCTGCGCACCTTCGAGGACCTGGGCAGCCCCGGCCCGGTGGGGGCCTCGCTCGAGATGCTCGCCCGGCTCGCCCTGGAGCGCGGCGACCCCGCCGAGGCCGGGCGCATGTTCGAGGAGGTCGAGCGCCGCGCCGGCCGCGACGGACCGCCCGCCCTGGCGACGGCGGCGCACCTCGGGCTCGGCACGCTGGCGGCGGAGCGCGGCGACGTCGCCAAGGCCCGCGCCCACCTGGAGGTCGTTCGCGAGCGCGGGACGCCCGAAGAGCGGGCGCTGGCGCGCATCCGCCTGGGGACGTTGCCGGGCGGCGACACCGCCGATGCCCGCGCCGCGCTGGAGGAGTCCGGGGCGCGGATGTCCGCCCAGGCCCGGCGCCTCGCGCACTGGCTGTTGTGGCGGGCCACGGGCGAAGGCGCACATCTGGGCGCGGCCCGCAGACTGGTCGAGGAGGCGCTCCGGCACGCTCCGCCGGAGTGCCGGGCGGAGATGGCCCGCGCGGGGGCGCTCAACCGCGCCATCCTCGACGCCGGGGGTGCCGAGGCCGGCGCGGCGTCCGTCCCGAAGCGCCCCGCGCCGCCCGCCGCATCCTGAATCCCGCAGGCCGCCCGCCAAGGCGCGGCGTCGGAAACGAAGCGCCGCGAGGCCGGGGCGCGCCCCGCGCGGGTCGGGGCGGGGCGGCTATCGGGCGAGCCCCGTGAGGAAGGCCGCAAACTCTGCGGGCAGGAGGAGCCCGTTGTGCTGGGCGCGCACCGTGCCGTCGGGGGCGAGGACCCGCAGGTCGGGGACCCCGTGGACGTCGAGGTCGCGGGCGGCCGCGGGATCCTGCTCCACGTCGACCTTCAGGAACTCGAAGCCGGCGAGCAGCGCCTGGACGCGCGGATCCCCGAGCGTGGTCTCCTCGAAGACGCGGCAGGGAGCGCAAAAGCGCCCCCCGAGGCTCACGACGAGCGGGACGCCCCGGGCGCGGGCGCGTTCAAGCGCACCCCGGAGGGCGGGTGCGGTCGGCGGCGCCAGGCGTTGCTTGGGCCCGGCGCGCGGCGGCGGCCCTTCCAGGACCTCCGGCGTGAAGCCCAGGGCCGCGATGGCGGCGCGGACGGAGGCCACGTCGGCCCCGCGAGCCAACTCGACGACGAAGGTCTCCGACGCGACGTCGAACGCTGCGCCCCGGACCTCGGGCAGGACGCGCACGGCGTCCAGGACCCCGTTGGGTCAGCCCATTCAGGTGATGCCCAGGGACTTCACCATCCCCGCGGCCCGCAGGTGCACCACGCGCCCCGCCGGGGCCTCCGCGGCCGCCGGCCCTGGGGCGTCGTGCACTGCGTAGCCCCGGCGCGAGAGCGCCGCCCGCAGCGCGGCTTCGGGCGGCGGGCGCGCGGGCTCGTACCAGACCCGCGCGACGCCCTGTTCGTGTTCCGCCGCGGCGTCCACGACGCCCTCCACCTCGAGCAGGGCGTGGCGAACGCCGGCGGCGCACGACGCACACGTCATCCCCGAGATCCGAAGCTCCAGCGAGGGCAGGCCCGCCAACCGCTCCGGCTGCGCGGGAGCGGACCCTCCGAGCAGGGTCGCGAGCGCCGTGGGGAAGGCGATCGAAAACCCCAGGAGCGCGACCGCGACCCAGAAGAAGGCGCGGACCGCGCGGCCGGGGCTGCCCCGCCGGACCTCGCAGGCCGACCCCTTCGCGCACGGCGTGCGGCGCACGTAGATCAGGTAGAAGGCGATCCCGATCAGCACGGGCGCCGCGCCGAGGAGGAACGGCCGCAGTTCCTCGAACGTCGCGGCGACGCCTGCGGACGACGCGCCCACAGCCACCAACAGCAGCGGGAGCCAGCAGCACGCCGACGCGCCCATGGCCGTCAGGCCCGACGCTGCCAGCGCGGCGAACGCGCGCCGGTCCGTGCCGGTGCCGGTCCGCCCAGCCTGCGCATGGCCGGCGGGCGCGCAGCAATCGGGGGCCTCCCCGGCTCGGCCGGCGGGGGACTCGTTCCCACCCGCGGTAGCCGGCGCCAGCGGCGCCGCCGCTTCCTCCGCGGCGCGCCGGACCTCGCGTGCGACGTCGCCCAGGCAGCACGAGCCCGTCGGGTTGCGCACCTCGCAACGGCACTCGCCGGCCCAGACCCGCGCCTGGATCGAATCGGGGATCGTCGGGCGGCCGTACCGAGCCAGGTCCTCTCGGACGTCCTCGGCGGTGTGCCCGAAGCAGTAGCACAGGGTGTGGGGAGGGTCGCGCTCCTTGGCGCCGATCCGGACGGCCAGCGCGGACTTGCGGATCACGGCGCCCAAGGCGTCGAAGTAGACGACCTCGCAGTCGGGGGCGCCGCAGTAGTGCCAGGGCCGCTCTGCCCCTCCCGCCGGCAACTCGGGCACGAGGGCCCGGAGCGTCTCGGGGGGGACCGGCCGCCCCGGCGTCCCGGACTCCGGGCAGCCGGAGGGCACGTCTACTTGCCCTGGCAGCAGGGGGGCGGGGGCGCCGCGGCGTCGCCCGCGCGCAGGGGGCACTGGTCGGCGCAGATCCACTCGCCGGTGAGCGGACACTGGACCTGACCGGGGCAGTCGACCCGGGCGGGATCCCGGGGGCGATCGGCGCCCAGGTAGGAACCGGCGAACGCAACGCCGCCGCCCACCAGGGCCAGGGCCCCCAGAACGATCAGGAACTTCCGCATGGCAGGACTCCTCGGGGTTCGGCGACGGGGTCGCCAATGGGATGGACGCCCGGCACCTTGGTACAGGGTTTCATGCGGGTTCGCCGGCGGGGGGGATCGCGGTGGCCGCGCCGGCGTCGAGCGCATCCAGGATCGGGCACTCCTCGGCCGGCCCCCGGCCCCGGCAGCGGCCCGCCAGCCGGACGAGGGCCTCCTCCATGCCGCGGAGCGCCTCGATCTTGTGCTGGATGTCCCGGATCTTCTCGCGGGCCCGCTGGCGGATGTCGGCGCAGCCCACCCCGGGCCGCACGCGCAGGTCCAGGAGTGCCCGGATCTCCTTCAGCGTGAAGCCCAGCGCCTGGGCCTGGCGGATGAACCGCACGCGGCGCAGGGCGTCGGCGGGGAACTGGCGGTAGCCGGCCGGCGTCCGGGGCGGCGTCGGAAGGAGGCCCCGGCGCTCGTAGTAGCGGATCGTCTGCAGGTTCACGCCCGCCTGGCGGGCGAGCGATCCGGGGGTGAGGGGCGGCATGGTGCGCCCCATCCTACGCCCTGTACCTGGGTACAAGGTCAAGCGCCGGCTGGGGCGAGGCCACCGGACGCGCGCTGCTACGCCCGCCAGCGCCGCTCGGCCTCGGCCCAGTCCAGGTGCTCGAACCACGCCGCCACGTAAGCCGCGCGCTGGGTCCGGTAGTCGACGTAGAAGGCGTGTTCGTACATGTCGATCAGGAGGATCGGGCGCGCGAGCCACAGCGGGCCCACGTCGTGCGCGTCCGACACGACGTGGTAGAGGCGGTCGTTGACCGGGTGCCGGGCCAGCATGGCCCAGCCGTTGGCCGCCAGCGCGCACGCCTCCAGGTCGCTGCGCCAGCGGTCCAGGCTCCCGAAGCGCTTGGTGAGCGCCCCGGCCAGGTGGGTCGGCGGCGCCTGCGCGCCGGGCGTCACGCCCGCGAAGTACAGTTCGTGGAGCAGCACGGAGTTGGCCTTCTCGCTCTGGGCCCGCCCGAGTTCGCGCCGGGTCGCCTTGTCGGTCTCGCCCGTGTCGCCGTAGAGGCGGGCTTCGATCCCTCCGAGCGCCGCGAGCGCCCCCCCGTAGTGTTGGGCGTGGTGGAGGCCCAGTTGCTCGCGGCTCAAGAAGCCGGGGATCTCCGCGTGGCGCAACGGAACCGGTGCACCGGTGGCGAGCGCCGAGGGCCTGCCGCCCTCCTCCTCGGCCCGGGCGCTGCGCAGGGCGCCAAGCCAGGTCGTGGCGCCGGCCGCGGCGGTGGCGAAGGCGGCGGAGCCGAGCAGGTGGCGGCAGGTGAACCGGGATGCGTCCATGGGGGCCTCCGTATGGGGACTCCCCGGCACCGTACCGACGCGACCGGGTTCGGTCACCTGACGAACTCTTCAGGAACCCGCGCGGGGCGGGGACCGTCCCCGGGGCGGGCGAAGCCGCGCGTCGGGCGCCCCCCTTTGGAGGTCGTGATGAAACGCGTCGTCGCGAAGGCGTTGCTCTGGCTCGGACTCCTCCTCGCGTTCGGGCCCGGGTGGGCCGGGGCCAAGGACACGGTCGGGGCCGAGTCCGAGGAGGAGGCCGACCGGCGCCTGTGCGCCCTGGTGGCCGAGAGCCCCGTGGCCCTCGAAGCGGCCGTGCGCGAGGTCGCTGCCCTGGGGCGCCGCGTGCTCGGCGCGCGCTTCCTCGCGGGCGCCGCGGGCCTGGAACTCGAGGTCCTGGCCTCTAACCCCGAAGCGCAAGGCGCCTTCGAGCGCCTGCGCGGCCCGGTCGAGGCGACGGGGTGGCGCCGGGAGGTCCAAGCGCCCCCGCCGCCCGCGGACCTGGTGCGCGCCGCGCGGTTCGAGGCCCTGCTCGGCCTGTCCGCGATCCCGGTGGACGAGGCCCTTCGGCGCGCGCTGGCGGCGCGGGATCCGGAGGGGCGTCGCGCCGTGCGCCTCGTCGCCTTCGAGCCCCGGCGGGAAGGCGAATCGGTGCGGATGGCGTGCACGGTCGTCGTGGAGGGCCTGCCCTGGACCACCTGGCACGGCGCGGACGGCGGCTTGCAGGAGTTGCGCCCCCCGCCCTACGTCGCCGCGCGCGCCGAGGCCGCCCGGCGCTGGAAGGGGAAGGAACTCCCGGAGGTGGACTTCGCCCAGGGGGAGTGGATCAACGTCGACGAACCCGTCCGGCTCGCCCGGTGGCGGGGGTCGCACGTCCTGGTGGCGCTCACCGATCCGGGGTGAGAGGCCTGCCACGGCTCGGCCGCCCACCTGGTCAGGTGGCACGCACGACACGCGGCCCAGGGACTCCGGGTCCTGACCGTCTACCGGATCAGCCAGTGTCCCGAGGACCCGGTCACGGTGGAGGGCGCGCGCCGCTGGGTCGCCGAGCAGGGGATCGTCCACCCCGTCGTGGTCGACACCGCGGACGCGTACCGCGCGCGGCTCCTGCCCGGGCCGATCGGCTACCCGACGCTGTTCCTGCTGGGGCCGGACGGCGTCGTCCTGTGGGAGGGCTCGACCGGCCGGGCCGGCTACGACACGGAGTGCGCCGCCGCCCTCGCGGCGGCGCTTGCGCCGCCCGCGGCAAAGGACACCGCCCGGTAGGATGCCCGCCCATGGTGCGCATCCTGGTCGTCGAGGACGAAACCAAGCTCGCCGACGCCCTCGCGCGGGGCCTGCGCCGTGAGGGCTACGACGTGGAGTGGGCCGCGACGGGCGAGGCGGGGGCCGCGCGCATCGCCGGCGGATCGTTCGCCGCCGTGATCCTCGACTGGATGCTGCCGGGGCGGGAGGGCGTGGAGGTCCTCAAGGCGTTGCGCGGGCAGGGGCGCATGCCGTGCATGTCGATCTGCAACCCGTGAACGTGCGCCGACTGCGGCTTCCGATCAGGCTGTGCG
>JAPKHB010000350.1 GCA_026647295.1 Planctomycetota bacterium
TACTTCTTCGCGCAGGTCGTCGATCACCAGGGCTTTGCGCCCGCCGGCCGCGCGCTCGGCGTGCCCAAGTCGAAACTGAGCCGCCGCATCGCGCTGCTGGAAGAGCGGCTCGGCGTGCGGCTGATCCAGCGCTCGACGCGCCGCTTCGCGGTCACCGAAGTCGGCGAACGCTTCTACCGCCACTGCAAGGCGATGCTGGTCGAGGCCGAGGCGGCGCAGGAGGCGATCGAGACGATGCGCGCCGAGCCGCAGGGCATCGTGCGGCTCGCCTGCCCGGTCGCGCTGCTGCAGTACCAGGTCGGCGCGATGCTCGCGCGGTTTCTCGTGCAGTGTCCGCGCGTGAAACTGCAGCTCGAGGCGACCAACCGGCGCGTCGACGTGATCGGCGAGAGCTTCGACCTCGCGCTGCGCGTGCGCTTTCCGCCGCTGGAGGACAGCGAGCTGGTGATGAAGGTGCTCGGCGAAAGTCAGCAATGCCTGGTCGCCGGGCCCGCGCTGCTCGCGCGCCACGGCGCACCGCAGGTCCCCGCGGACCTGCACGCGCTGCCGAGCCTCGATCTCGCGCGCGGCGACGGCGAGCACGCCTGGCGGCTCGGCGGACCGGACGGCGCGGACGCGACCGTGCATCACGAACCGCGGCTCGTCACCGACGACATGGCTGCGCTGCGCGCGGCGGCGCTCGAGGCCATGGCGCGCTCGGGCCACAAGGACGCCGTGCGGCTGCTCGTGTTCTACCTGCTCACCGACAAGGAGCCGGTGGTGCACGAGGCGGCGGGGCGCGCGCTGGCCGGGCTGGGCACCGCCGAGGCGCGCTTCGCGCTGGTGGAGCGCCTCGCCCAGGGCGAGCCCGACGGGGTGCTGCGCGCCCGCCTGGCCGACGTGCTCGGGCGCTTTGACGGCGAGGTCGTGCACGAGCGCCTGCTCGCCCTCCTGGGAGACGCCGACCGGCGCGTGCAGTGGACCGCCGCCGTGCGCGCCGCCGAGCAGGGCCTCGCGCAGGCCTTCCCCTACCTGTTGGACGTCCTGCGCCGGGGCGAGGGGGCGTTGCGCGACCAGGCCGTCGAGGCGGTCGAGCACTTGAGCTCCGTGGCCTTCGAGCACCGGGGCTACAACGAACTCGCCGACGCCTACGAGGCCTGGTACGCCGAGCGCAAGGGCGGAACCTGGCGCGCCTGGCTGCGCGAGGCCCTCAAGGACGCCGGCCACGACGTCGGGTCCCTGGCGGGCTGGCTGGCCGGCGAGGAGAGCCTGGAGGCGGTGCCCGTGTTCGCGCGCGTCCTGCGCGACGGCGCGCCGCTCTTGCGGCGCAACGCGGCCCGCGCGCTGTTCCAGGCCACGGGGACGAGCCTCGGGGCCGTGGACCGCCACACGCCCGCGGCCGAGGCCCGGCGCCTGGCGGACCGCTGGCTCGAGTGGTACGCGGGGCGCCAGGGCCCGCGATGAGCGGGCGTCCGGGCCCGGGCCCGGCGGGCTGGGCCCTCTTCGCCGGGCTCGTCTTCGGGGCCGCCTGGCTGCTCGGGCGCGCGCAGGGGGCTGCGCCGCCGCACCTGGGGCGCCACGCGGGCGCCATCGCCCGCGCCGCCGCCGAGGCCCGGGCCCGGCCGCTGGATCCGCACCTGCTCGCGGCCCTGGTGGCCGCCGAGAGCGGCGGGGACCCCACGGCCGAAAGCCGCGCCGGGGCGGTCGGCCTGTGCCAACTCCTGCCCGCGACCGCCGCGGAGGTGGCCGCGGCGCTCGGCCTGCCGGCGCCGGACGCGGCGGCCCTCAAGGATCCGGCCCTCAACCTGCGCCTGGGGGCCGAGCACCTGGCCCGGCTGCTGGTCGCCTTCGACGGCGAGGAGGCCTTCGCGGTGGCCGCGTACAACGCCGGGGCCACGCCCGTTCGGCGCTGGCGCGAGCGCGCGCCGCACCTGGGCGCGCGCGAGGTGATCCGCCGCGAGGGCTACGAGGAGACGCGCCGGCACGTCGAGAAGGTGCTGGCGTGGCGCGTGGCCTACGCCGGCCGCTGACCCGCCCCGGAGGCGTTCAGGGGGCGGCGGTGGGGACGTCCGCCACGCCGGGAGGGGGCCCGCCCGTCAGTTGCCGAGTTGGAGCAGGAACTCGGCGTTGGTCTTGTGCTTGCGGAGCTGGTCGCGGATCGCGATCATCACCGCCTGCGGGTCCTGCCCGGAGACGCCGCGGCGCAGCAGGGTCACGCGGCGCAGTTCGTCGGGGTGCAGCAGCAGGTCCTCGTTGCGCGTGCCGGAGGCGGGGATGTCGATCGCGGGCCAGATGCGCGAGTTCGCCAGGTCGCGGTTGAGCACGAGTTCCATGTTGCCCGTCCCCTTGAACTCCTCGAAGATGACCTCGTCCATGCGGCTCCCGGTGTCGACCAGGGCCGTGGCCACGATGGTGAGGCTGCCGCCGCCCTCGACGTTGCGGGCCGAGCCGAAGAAGCGCTTGGGCTTGGTCAGCGCCCCCGCGTCGAGCCCGCCGGTGAGGATGCGGCCGCTGCCGCCCGTCTGGTTGTTGTAGGCCCGGCCCAGGCGCGTGATCGAGTCGAGCAGCAGCACCACGTCGAGCCCGAACTCGACCATGCGCTTCACCTTCTCCATCACCAACTCGGCGACGCGCACGTGGTTGGAGGCCGGCTTGTCGAAGGTCGAGGCGATCACCTCGCCGCGCACGCTGCGGCGCATGTTCGTGACCTCCTCCGGGCGCTCGTCGACCAGCAACACGACGATGTGCACGCCCGGGGCGTTGGTCGCGATGGCGTCGGCCAGCTTCTGGAGGATCACGGTCTTGCCCGTGCGGGGCGGGGCCACGATCAGGCCGCGCTGGCCCATGCCCAGCGGGCAGAACAGGTCCATCACGCGCATCTCGATCTCTTCGGGCGTGGTCTCGAGGACGAAGCGCGTGTCGGGGTAGACGACCGTGAGCTGGTCGAAGGGGGTGATCTCGTCCAGGCGCGCGAGGTCCTGGTGGTTGACCTGCTCGACCGAGTGGAGCGCGAGGTCGGGGGCGTCGGGCCGCTTGCGCCGCGCCTGCCCGGCCACGTAGAGCCCGGGCGTGAGGCGGTAGCGGCGCACGAGGCCCGCCGACACGTACACGTCCTCGGGGTGCTGGGAGTAGTTGCGTTCGCGCCGGCGCAGGAAGCCGTAGCCGTCGGGGTGCAGCTCCAGCAGCCCCTCGCAGGCCACGCCCTCCTCGGCCCGGCGGCCGCGGCCGGCCTCGACCAGGCGGTAGATCGTCTCGCGGCGCTGTTCGCCCTCGCGCGGCGAAAGGCCCTCGGCGCGGGCGAGCCCGGCGAGGTCCGCGTCGCTCATCTCGTCCAGGACGCGGATGTGCACCTCGCCGCGGCGCACCCGGTCGAGCAGCGCGCGCGGGTCCACGGCGGCCTCCGCCCCGCGCGCCGGACGCGGGCGGTCGTTCACGTAGGGGACGAAGTCCTCGTCCTCCTCGGGCAGGGGCGGGATCGCGCGCCCCGCGGCCGCGCCCTCGTCGCGCCCCCCGTGCCGGCCCCGGCGCCGCCCGCGCACCAGGCGGCCGGGCGAGGGGCTGCGCCCGGGCGCCGTCGGTTCCGCGCCCGAAGCGGTCACCGGCGCGGCGGTGGCGGCGGCGTCCCCGCCGCCCGCGGCGTCCGCGCCCTCGGCGTCCGCGGCGGGCGGCGCTTCGCCATCCGCCGGGGTGGGCGCGCCGAGGTCCTCGACCGGGTCGGGCCCGGGCCCTTCCGGCGCGGCGGGGCCGCGGGCGGGCTTGCGGGAAGCGGCCTTGCGGGCGCCCTTGCGGGCGGCTTTCTTCTTGGCGGCCATGGGGGG
>JAPKHB010000351.1 GCA_026647295.1 Planctomycetota bacterium
TGACCAGGACCGGCAGGTTGCGCAGGCGCGCCTCCCACAGGGCCTCGCCGTAGGTTCGGGCGTAGCGGGCATGCTTCTGGGCCGCCTCGGCGAGTTCCCGACGGGCCTCGAGACGGGCCGCGTACTCGGCGGCGTCCAGGCCCTGGGCCTCGGGGCGGCGGAGCGGGTCCTCGGCCCGGGCGCCGGCGACGAAGGCGGCGGCGAGGGCAAGCCCAATGGCGGCGGCGCCCAGGGCACCGGGGCGGGGGCGCAAGGCGCGGGGGGCGCGGGGGGGGCAGACGGTCATCGGGCCTTCTCCTCCTTGATCCAGGCGTCGAGCTCCGCCACGACCGGGAGCAGGCCCTGGGCGAGTCGCAGCGCGACCTGCTGACGGAGCGCGCCGACGGCCTTGAGCCGGACGGCAGGGTCCTCCGGGGCGGCCTTGAGGCGCTCGAACTCGGCTCGCACGGCGGCCTCGAAGGAAACGACCGCCGCCGCGACCTGCGCCTGGAGGGCCTCCGGGAGCCGCGCCGCCTCCTTCTCCACCTTCTGAAGCGTCTTCAGGCCGTCCTTGAAGCGCCCGGCCGCCGCGGCCGCCTCGGTGGCGGCGAGTTCCTCCAGGAGGGCCGCGTACTTCTTCCACGGGACGTGGCGCCCGGCAGCCTTCTGGATGGCCTCGGCCCGCTCGCGCAGGCGGGCCGGCGTCATCTGGGTGGGCGCGTCCAGCGGCGTCACCTCGCCGGAAGGAGAGACCAGGAAGGAGATGGGCCGGTTGTTGCTGAACTCGATGCGCGGCAGGGGCGCCTCCGCGGCGCGGATCTCTTCCTCGATCGCGCGGTGCTGGGCACAGCCAAGCCCCGGGTACAGCGGGCATCCCGGCGCCACCCCGCCCTCCGCGTCGGCGACGCCCTCCTCGTGGCCCGTGTCGGAGTGGGAGACCACCAGGACGACATTCTCGTTCAACCAGGCCACCAGCTCCGGATCTCCCAGCACCGACCGGTGCATGCTGCGGCAGAGGTTTCAGTCGTCCTTGTGGAACACGGCCCAGAGCACCGCGTTGCGGGCCCGGGCCTGCGCCCAGGCGGCCGCGTAGGTGGGCACGAACCGGGGCGTTGGGGCCGCCTCCTTGTCGCGCCCGCGGGCCAGGGCCGCCGGAGGCGCCGGGGCGACGAGGGCGGCGGCCAGGAGCAGCAAGGAGCCCACGCGGGGCAGGCGGTGCAGGCGGGCAGGCGGGGACAGGTGCACCGAAGGCCCTCCCGAACTCGAGATCGCATCATACCGGGCCGGACCCGCCTGCGTCCCCCCCCTGGGCGCCCGCGTTCCGGGCCTTCGTGGCGGACGTCTGCCACCCGGAGAGCCCAGAAGATTGCGGGGTTTCGTGTCGGTCATGGGTCGGCATAGGGACTTTGGTCCCCCTCTCATCCGGCGCGCAAATGGGCTCTTCTGCAGAGGCCCGGAAGGCCCATCCCGGCGGGGGTCGAGCGGGCCTTGGGCCACGATCTCATCCTCGCGGGGCCCGAGCCGGAGGGCTGGCCACTGCCCCCCGTGGCGGACGCAGGGCGGCCTCGGACCCCGCAACAAATCGGGCTCTCCGGGTGGCTGACGTCCGCCATCGCGGGCCCGTCGGGCTACCGCAGGGGGATGTCCTCGAATCGCAGGCGCAGCGTGCCCTGGTCCTCGCGCGTGAGCCAGCGCGCCCCGAGGGCTGCTGGGCGCTGCGCCCCGGGGCCCACGCTGCGGGCCGTTAGGTGAAGGGTCCCGTCGGCGCTGCGGCTGCGACCCCCGTAGACCAGCATGCGCACCGGCGCCCCGTCCGCCGCCAGGGCGAAGGGCTCAAGGCTGTCCTGCTCCACCCCTTCCGCCAGGCGGGCCCGTAGCTCGGCCACCCACTGGCCTGGGCTCTCGCGTGGCTGCGTAAGCGACTGGAACACCACGCTCCCCGCCGCCCCGGGCGCCACCGGGGCGCCGCGCGCATCGCGCGCCTGGGGCAGCGCGTCCACGTCGTCCACCTGCACGCTCACCACGCCGTGGCGCAGGCGCAGCGGCAGCACCACCTGCAGCACCGCGAGGCGCTCCGGGCCCACCTCCGAGGCCGGCGAGAGCGCGAGGGTCACCTGCCGGGCCATCTCGCCCCGCCCAACGCCATAGGTGGTCGTGCCGCGCGCGCCAAGCCCGCTGGTCCAGGCCCGCCCCTCGGCGTCCCGCGCCACCTCCAGGCGCAGGGACTCGTACTGTTGCAGCCGAACGAGCGGGATCCAGCGCACCTCGAAGGTCAAGGCGTAGCGGCGCACGGGGGCCACGCCGAGCGTGCGGGCGACGCTCACCTCGCCCAACCGCACTTCGATCGGCCCCGCCGCCACCCGGGGGGGAGGCTCGGCCGGCCGGCCGGCCTCCAGGGCCACGCTCCCGTCGTCGGCGAAGCCCCGCGGCATCCAGAGCCCCGCCTGGGCCAGGATCTCGTGCAACACGTCAAAGGGCGGCGCTTCGTCGCGCACCACCCGGACGGGGGTCTCCCCGAGGCCCGGGCTGACCTCGAACCGGGCGCCGATCCGCGTGCCCAGGTCCGCCAGCGCCTCCCGCGCCGCGCAGCCCTCATAGCGCACGCTGATCAGCCCCAGGCGCTCGAAGTCCCCGCCGCGGGCGAGCGTGGTGGCGCCCGGCCGGGGCGCGGCCTCCAGCAGCGCCTGGATCGTGCGGCGCACCTCGGGGTCGGGGTCGTCGGCCGCGCGCTCGAGCGCCGCGCGGGCCTTGAGTCCGTGGGCCTTGAGGCCCGCGCGGGCCGCCTCGCGTTCCTCGAAGCGGTCGGAGCGGAGCTGGGCGATCCAGCGCTCGACCTGTCGCTCGAGCGCCTCTCCCCCGAGCGCCTCCTCCGGCGCCCCCGGCCCGGGCGGCGGGTCGTCCTCGGCCCGGACCGTCCCCGCCCACGCCAGGACGCACGCCAGGAGCAGCGCGGCGGAGGCGCGGCCGGCCGGCGGCCTAGCCGTGTCCATCGGCGCTTTTTTTCGCGCGCGCGATCACCTCGCCGGCCAGGTGGCTCGGCACCACGTCGTAGTGGTCCAGCCGGAATTGGTAGTCGCCCTCGCCCGCCGTCAGCGAGCGCAGCTCCGTGCTGTAGTTGAGCATCTCGGCCAGCGGCACGTTCGCCTTGATCAACGCCAGGTCGCCCTCCTGGCTCATGCTCACGATGCGCCCGCGGCGCGAGTTCAGGTCGCCCGAGATGTCGCCCATGAATCGCGAGGGCACCTCGATGTCGACCTCGAGGACGGGCTCAAGCAGCACCGGCCGGGCCGCCTGGACGGCGTCGCGGAAGGCCATCGCCGACGCCAGCTTGAAGGAGTGCTCGTCGCTGTCGACGTCGTGGTACTTGCCGAAGTGCACGATGGCCCGCACGTCCACGAAGGGGTAGCCGGCGATCACCCCCTTGTCGCAGGTCTCGACGATGCCCTTCTCGACGGCCGGGATGAACTGGCGCGGGATCACCCCGCCCACCACGTCGTCCACGAACTCGAAGCGCTCGCCCCGGGGCAGGGGCTCGACCCGCAGGTGGACCTCTAGCGACAGAAGGCTGAAGCTGCCGGGGTCAGCGCCCGGCGAGTCGGTCGAGTTGCGCGCTGCGTCGGACACAGAAGTGGCGTCGGACACAGAGGTCCGACGCTACTGGTTTTTGGAGAGTCGCGCCGGACCTCCGCGTCCGGCGTTCACGTGGATGTCGTCGCGACTACACGCGGCCGAGTCGCTCCAGGACGCCCCGCAGCAGGATCGGCCAAGCGACGGTCGCGTCGGCGTAGACCTCCGCGTGCCGCCCGCCCTCC
>JAPKHB010000352.1 GCA_026647295.1 Planctomycetota bacterium
TGCCCGGCCTGCGGATCCACCGACTGCCGGCGTTCGCGCTGGCGCTCGCACGAGGAACACGCCGGCCATCCCGGGCTGCACCCCTGGCGCTGCCTGGCCTGCGACCAGCGCTTCCTGGCTCCCGACGACGCGCTCCGGCCGCGCAGCAGATGGCCGCTGGTGGTGGGGATCCTGTCGGCCCTGCTGCTCCTCGGCATCGGCATCGCGAGCGTGCGCATGCTGGACCTCGACGAGTCCGGCGATGCGCCGGGCGAGACCCGATCCGCCGCGGCCGAGCCCTCGGCGCCGGCGGACGCGCTCGACGCCCGCTTCCGCGCCGCACGTGCCGCGCTGCTCGACACCGCGCGCGGGCGCGAAGTGTCCGCCAGCGCGGTGAGCCAGTTGCGCGAGGCTGCCGAAGGCGGCCACACCGGTGCCATGGTGCTGCTCGGCAAGCTCTACCGCAGCGGCATCGGCATGCCGCAGAACTATGCGCTCGCCGCGCGCTGGCTGGGCGAAGCCGCCAACGCCGGCGACCCCGAGGGCATGGTGGAGTTCGGCCGCCTGCACCGCAGCGGGATCGGCGTGGAACAGGATGCGGTGCAAGCCTATGTGTGGTTCAATCGCGCGGCCGCCCTGCTCAACATGGAGGGCGTTCAGGAGCGCGACAGCATCGCGGTGAAGCTCGGCGCGGATGAGCTGCGCCGCGCGCAAACGCTGTCGCTCGAGGCCGCCGAGGCCGAGGCGCGCCAGGCGGCCCTGCGCGCCCGGGAGGAAGCCGGGGGCGCCGACGCCGCCCTGGCCGCGGCCCGCGACGCCCTCGGCGAGTTCGCCGACCAGGACGCCGCGGGGCTCCGGGACGCGCTGGCGGCCGCACGCGCCGAGCACGAGGCCCTCCAGGCCGCCCGCGACCAGGCCCAAGCGGCCCTGAACGAAGCCACGACGCGCGAAGCGCGGGCAGAGGAAGCCCGGCGCGCCGCCGAGGCGGCCGCCGCCGACGCGCAGCAGCGTCTTGCGGCGGCGGAAGGAGCCCTCGCCGCGGCCCTCGCCGAACACGGCTTTGGCTCCGAGGAGGCCTGGTGCGCCGCCCACCTGCCCCGCACCGAGGCCGAGGCGCTCGACGCCCGGCTCCGGCGCCACGCCACGGAACTCGCCGAAGCGCGCACGCGGCACGCCGAAGCGCAGCGCGAGGCCGAAGGCCTGGCCGCTCCAGACCTCCCCGCGCTCGAAGCCGCAAGCCGCGCGGCCGAAGCCCGGGCCTCGGCCGCCTCGCAGGCGGTGGGCTCCCTGCGCGAGCGCATCGCGACGGCCGAGCGCCTCGTGGCCGAGCTGGGCCGCCTGGAAGCGGAAGCGGCCGAGGCCGAGGCCCGCTACGGCGTCGTGGGGCGGCTGGCGGCGGCGGCCTTCGGCAACAACCCCGCCCGCGTCTCCTTCCCCCGCTTCGTGCTGGCCGCGATGCTCGACGAGGTCCTCGAGGACGCCTCGCAGCGGCTGGCGCGCATGACCCACGGCCGCTTCGGCCTGCGCCGGCGCGCCGAGGTGCTCGACCGTCGGGTGCAGGGCGGGCTGGACCTGGACGTGGAAGACGCCTGGACCGGCGAGCGCCGCCCCGCCACCACGCTCTCCGGGGGGGAGGGGTTCCTGGCCTCGCTCGCGCTCGCGCTGGGCCTGGCCGAGGTGGTGCAGCGCCACGCCGGCGGGATCCGGCTCGAGGCCCTCTTCGTGGACGAGGGGTTCGGCACGCTGGACCCCCAGGCGCTCGAGGAGGCGATCACGGCGCTGTTCGGCCTGCAAGAGGGCGGCCGGCTGGTCGGCGTCATCTCCCACGTGCCCGAGTTGCGCCAGCGCATCCCGCTGCGCCTGGAGGTCGTCGCCTCGCCGCGCGGCAGCGTCGCCCGCTTCGTCGGGACGGCGGGCGCGGCAGCGCCGCCCGAGGATCAGAGGTAGATCGTGAGCTGGCGGCGGAACTCGGTGGCCAGCGGGTGGCCCGGTCCGAGCAGGTGGAAGACGGCGAGCATGCCCTTGCGCCCCGCGTCCTCCCGCCACGCGCGGTCGCGGCGCACGATCTCCAGGAAGCCCTCCAGCGCCTCGCGGTAGCGCCCCGCGGCGGCGTGCGCGCGGCCCGCCTCGTAGCGGGCCTCGTGGTCGTCGGGGTTGGCCGCCACGCGGGCCAGCCACGGGCCCGGGTCGGCGGGCGCGCCGGCGAGGAACTCGAGTCCCGCCAGCAGCGTCTCGCCCTGGCGGGCCTCGGGGGTCTCGGCCGGGAGCGCCGCCACCTGCTCGCGCAGGGCCGCCGCGTCGCCGTCGAGCAGCGCGAGGCGGGCCCGCAGCAGGCGCGCCCCGGGCAACACGTCCTTCTCGCGCAGGAGCGCGTCCACCAGGCGCCGCGCGCGGGCGGGGTCGCCCGCCGCCAGCGCCGCCTCGGCCTGCCGGAGGCGGTCCTCCGCCGTGGTGCTCACGTGGCGTTCGAGGAGCGCCCGCACGGCGCTCTCGGGCTGGGCGCCGGAGAAGCCGTCCACGACCTGTCCACCGACGAGCAGGGCCACCATCGGGATGCCCTGCACCTGGAAGGCGTAGACCAGGTTGGGGTTCTCGTCGGCGTTGACCTTCGCCAGGACGACCTTGCCGGCGTAGTCGGCGACGACCTTCTCGAGGATCGGGCCCAGCACGCGGCACGGGGCGCACCACTCCGCCCAGAAGTCCACCAGGACGGGCGTCTGGCGGCTGCGTTCCAGGACCTCCTGCTCGAAGGTCTGGTCGGTCACGTCGAGCACGTGGGCGGCCGGCGTCATGGGCCTGAAGCCTGCGCCCCCGGGCCGGCCTGTCCAGCGGGGGCCGGGCTGGCCGACCCCTCGAAGGGGGCCGGACGCACCGCGCTTACCGGCGAGCCCGCGATGATGCGGGGCCCCCGCGCGGCGTCCCCGAGGTAGAGAAGCACCGCGGCCCAGATCAGGGCGAAGGCCAGCACGCGATCGCCGGTGAACGCCTCGCCGTAGACGAGTACCCCGAGCAGGAACTGCCCCGTAGGCGCCAGGTACTGGAAGAAGCCCAGGGTCGAGTAGCGCAGCCGCCGCGCGGCCTCGTTGAACCAGACCAGCGGCAGCACCGTGAGGAATCCGGAGGCCGCCACCAGCAGCGCCGGGCCCACGCCCCGCCCTCCGATGGCCAGCCCCTCGGAGACGCCGGTGGCCAGGAGGTACCCCAGCGCCGGCAGGAACAAGATCAGCACCTCGGAGCCGAGCCCGAGCAGCGCGTCCACGCCGGCCTGCTTGCGCAGGAGGCCGTAGAGGCCGAACGTGCCCGCCAGGACCAGGGCGATCCAGGGCACCGCCCCGCCGGCGAACCCCATCCACGCCACGCCCGCCAGGGCCAGCCCTACGGCCAGCCCCTGGCGCCGCGTCAGTTGCTCCCCGAGGACCACCCGTCCGAGGAGCACGTTGACCAGGGGGTTGAGGAAGTAGCCCAGGCTCGCCTCCACCAGGTGGCCGGCGGTCACGGCCCAGATGAAGACGAGCCAGTTGCACGCCAGGAGCAGGGCCGTGAGGCACAGCCGCCGGCGGGAGGCCGCCCGCCCCAGTACCCCGAAGAGGTGGCCCAGCCGGCGGCGGGGCCCGAGCCACAGCGCCAGGAGGGGGACGGCCCACACCGTGCGGTGGGCCACCATCTCCAGGCCCGGGACGAAGGCGACCGCCTTCCAGTAGATGGGCACCAGCCCCCAGGTGCCGTAGGCCGCCAGGGCGTAGAAGACCCCCGCCAGCTCCGGACCGGGTCGACCCATGGCCGCGAGGGTATCCGGCCGGCCCGC
>JAPKHB010000353.1 GCA_026647295.1 Planctomycetota bacterium
GCGATCCTGTTCGACATCGTCGACGAGAAGTTCTACCTGTTCGACCTGGTCCTGTGGCCGCAGGACGCGCTGCTGCTGGCCGTCGTCCTGATCCTGGCCGCGACCGCGCTGTTCTTCACCACCGCGATCGCCGGGCGCCTGTTCTGCGGCTTTGCCTGTCCGCAGACGGTCTATACGTCGATCTTCGTGTGGATCGAGGCCAGGATCGAGGGCGACCACCTCGCGCGCCTGCGCCTCCTGTGGGGCCAGGCCCTGGGCCTCGGCCTCGAGCCTGGCGGTCTTGTCGGCCAGGGTGCGCTGGGCCTTGGCGAGCGCCTCGCGCGCCTGGGCCTCGCGTTCGCGCAGGGTGCGCTGGGTGGCGGCGAGCCGCTCCCTTGCCGCCGTGAGGGCGGCCAGGGCCTCTTCCTGGCGCCGCGCGCCTTCGGCCAGCGCGCCGTCGCGCAACGCGCGTTCGGCGGCCCGCATCGCCTCGGCCGCGTCGCCGGCCTGGCCGGCGGCCTCGCGGGTCGCGGCCGCCTGGGCCTGGGCCTCGGGGCCGGCGGACTCGGCCTGCGCCTGGGCGGACTGCTCGAGGCCGCGTTCGAGCGCCTGGGCTTCCGCGCGCAGTCCGGCCTGGGCCCGCGCCATCTCGCCCTGGCCCTGCTCACCGGCCGCCTGGCCGAGTTGCTGGGCCGCCTCGGCCAGCGCCTGCGCCGCGCGCGCCTGCGCCGCGCGGGACCGCGTCGCGGCCTGCGCGGCCCGCGCGGCCTGCGGCCCCTGCGGGGCTCCGCCGGGCGTGCGCTCGGACCCTCCCTCGGATCCCGAAGGCGCGCCGGATTCGCCACCGGATTCGCCGCCGGATTCCGTGCCGGACTCGCCGCCGGGTTCCGCGCCGGACTCCGCGCCGGACTCGGGCTCCTGGCCCGATCCGCGGGCGCCTTCCCGGGCCGCAGCGTCCGGCGCGTGCCCGGCCGCGGCCTCGCGGGCCGCTTCCGCGGCCGTGCGCATCTGGCCGGCGGCGGTCTCCAGGTTGCGCGCGGCCTCGCGCGCCCGCTCGGCCCGGGAGGCGCCGTCCGCGCCGGTGCGCTCGAGTGCGGCCGCCACCGCCTGGGCCTCCCCCGCGAGGGCCGCAGCCCGCGCGGCGCGCTCCGCCTCGGCCTGGGCGCTCGCCTCTTGCGCGGCGCCGGAGGGCGTCGCGGCGCCCGAGAGGCTCGCCGCCGCCGCCTCGAGGCGCTCGCGCGCCGCTTCGGCGTCCTGGGCCGCGGCGGCGGGCTGGGTGGCTCCGCGACGGGCGGCCTGGTCCAGGTGCTCCGCCGCCTGGCCCGCGGCCTGGGCCGCGGCCTCGAAGGCCTTGGAGCCCCGGGCCGCGTCTTCGAGGGCCGCCGCGCCTTCCGCCGGCGCGGCCTGGGCGAGGCGGGTGGCGACGTCGGCCAGCCGGGCGGCGAACTCGCCCGCCGCGCCGGCGACCTGCGCTGCGGGGTCGTCGCGCCGGGCGGCCGCGGCGGCGGCCCCCGCCTTCGCGCCCGCCTCGGCGGCCTTCCGGGCGGCCTCGGCGCGCTGGGCCGGCGCCGTTCCCTCGGCGCCCAGCGCCGCCTGGGCGGCTTGGGCGGCCGCGGCCAGCTCGCGGGCGGCCGCCGCGGCGGCCTGCGCCCGGGTGTCGGGCTCCGTCGAGGCTGCGCCGCCCGCCGCGGCGCGCGCCCGGGCGGCCTCTTCCAGGCCCTTCGCGGCGGCCTCGGCCCGCGCGCCGGCCTGGGCCAGCGCGGCGGCCGCCGCCTCGCGCGCCTTGGGTTCGGTCGCCTCTGCCGCGGCGGCGCCGGCGCTACGGGCTTCCTCTGCGGCCGCCTCCAACGCGCCGAGGTCCCGCTGCGTGGCCGCGCGCCGAGCCAGGTCGCGGGCCCGGGCCGCCAGCGCGCCGCGCTCGGCCTCCAGCGCCGCGCGCCGGGCTGCCTCGGCCTCCTCCCGGGCGAGTTCGGAGGCCTGCTGGGCGAGCGCGAATGCCTCGGCGCGGGGGTCGCCTCCGCGCGGATCGGCCGTGCGCGCCTCGGCGCGGGCCTGCTCGGTCTGGCGGAGCGCCTCGCGCTGCGCCGCGGCCAGGCGCTCCAGGCGCTCGGTCGCCTCCTGGGTGGCCAGGCGCTCCACGCGCGCGAGTTCCTCGGCCAGCGCCCGCTGCTCCGCTTCGAGGCGCGCCACCTCGGCGGCGAGGCGTTCGGCCTCGCGGGCGGCGTCGGTGCGCGCCCCCTCGGCCAGGCGTTCCAGGGCCGCTTCGACGCGGCGCTGCTCCTCGGTCAGTTGGCGCGCCGACTCGGCCATCTTCCGGGCGGCCGCCAGCCGCTCCTCGATCTGCTCGCGGGCGCGGTCGCGGTCGCGGTCCTCGAGGATGGCGAGGAGGCGCTTGAGGCTCGCGATCACCTCCGCCGCGGCCTGCTCGGCGCGCCCGAGGTGCGACTGCTCCAGCGCGTTGATGATGCGCTGCACCCCTTCGGTGAGGTTGCTCTCGCGCAGGAAGCCGAGCCCCTGTTCGAGCAGGCTCGCCTCGTACTCCGCGCCGGTGCGGCGCATCTCGTCGCGCAGGGCGGCCATGTCCCGTTCGATGTCCTGCACCTTCTCGCGGATCAGGGCCTGCTGCGCGGCGCGGCGCGCCTCGCTGACCGAGGGCGTGCCGGGCTCGTCCTCGGCCCGGGCCCGCGGCGGGAGCACCAGCAAGCCGCCGGCGAGCCCGAGGAGCAGCAGCCACGCGCCCCGGGGGGCCGGCGCAAGGGGGGCACGCGGGGCGGGGCGGGGCGGAGGGAACATCGTTCGTCCTTTCGGCTAGCGGGGCCTTGCGCCGTCGGCGGGTCCGTCGGAGGCCGCCCGGGGATAGAGCGCCTCCTGGGTCTCGATGAGCGAGCGCAAGGTCATCGTGAGGTCGTGCAGGCTCTGCCACCCCTGCATCGCGCGAAGCACGCGGTCCAGGGTCTCGAGCACGTCGGCCTGCGCCGCGCGCAGCGCGCGCAGCGCCTCGGGGGCGCCCTGGGTGGCGGTCACCGCGAGCCGCTGGGCGCCGGGCGCCGTGCGCGCCGCCAGGCCCACCCCGTCGGAGAGCAGGCGCAGCATGCGGTCGAGCAGCAGGGTGTCGTAGATCACCTTCTCGCGCCAGGCCATGACGACTTCGTCGTACAGGGCGTAGGGGAACACGGGGTCGCCCTGCCACGCCTCGCCGTCCCCGCCCGGCGGCCCCGCGGGCGCTCCGTAGGTCGTGCGGTGGTGGCGGTCGAAGAAGGCCAGCACGTGGGCGGTGGGGGCCGGCGCGGTGATGCGCGAGTACACGAAGCCGTTGAAGACCTCGGCCAGGTCGCGCATCGTGCGGTCCAGGTCCTGTGCGATCTTGCCCTGCGCGTAGCGCACGGTCTTGAGGAGGTCCACCTCGGCCCGCCCGAGCGTCTCGTCCAGCAGCCCGTCGACCTCGGCCAGGCGCTGGGCCTGCTCGCGGCGCACGGCCTCCAGGGCCGCCCGAAGGTCGGCGCGGCGGTCGGCGAGCGAACGCTCCACGCGCGCGGGGGCGCGCACGTCGATGGGGATCCAGTCGCTCTCGCGCACCTGCCCGCGCGCGTCCCGCGCGACCGCGCGGACCGACACCTGCGAGTCGTCTCCCGCGCCCAGGACCCCGTCGGCCAGCAGGCCGGCCAGGTCGAGCGGCACGTAGGCCCGCACCTCGGACCGGCCGGCCGGGCCGTCCAGCGCCGCCGTGGGAACGCCGCCCGGGCCGGGTTCCGCGTCCGTGGCGTGGGGGGCGAGCCGGTAGCGGCG